>CAXMTB010000047.1:0-20193 GCA_964195835.1 uncultured Nitrospinaceae bacterium
CCGCGATTTCAAGGGCATACGGCAGTGTTGCATTGGTAAGCGCTTTGGTCGAAGTATATGAAACCGCCCCGGGCATATTTGCCACACAGTAATGGACAACGCCGTCCACCTCATATATGGGATTGTCGTGAGTTGTGGGTTTTGCCGTCTCAACGCACCCGCCCTGATCAATGGCCACGTCAACAATAACCGATCCTTTCTTCATTAACGTTAACATTTCGCGGGAAATCAACTTGGGAGCAACAGCTCCGGGGATAAGAACCGCTCCCACAACGAGATCCGCCTCTTTTAAAAGTCTTCTAATGGTACCTGGACTCGACATAACCAAAAAACAGTTTTTGGGCATTATATCGCTCAGATAACGAAGCCGCTCAGGATTGTTGTCCAGCAGGTACACCTTTGCACCAAGGCCACAGGCGACTTTGGCAGCATTGGTTCCAACAATACCGCCGCCGATAATCAAAACGGTGCCAGGTTCTACTCCCGGCACACCGCTTAGGAGAACGCCACAACCGCCATACGTCTTTTCCAGATATTTGGCCCCCTCCTGGATAGACAGTCTGCCGGCAACTTCACTCATGGGTGTCAGAAGCGGTAATGAACCGTTCTTCCGTTCCACTGTTTCGTAGGCTATAGCTATAGCTCCCGAATCCATAATGGCTTTGGTAAGTTCTATTGACGCGGCAAAATGAAAATAGGTAAATAGAATTTGACCCTTTCGTATCAACGGATACTCAACGGGAAGCGGTTCTTTGACTTTCATAATCATTTCGCATTCCCGGTAAATCTCTTCCGGAGATCTGCAAATTGCTGCCCCGGCCGTTTCATATTCTTTGTTAGAAAAATCAGACCCATTACCGGCATCGATCTCAACGAAAACGTCATGTCCATGTTCCCGCATCTGTTCGACACCTTCCGGGGTAACGGCAACCCGATGTTCTTTAGTTTTTATCTCTTTTAGGACACCAATTCGCATATTATCCTCCTTATGACATGATAAATGGAAAGCTATATTCTAAAAATCAGTTTGACATCCAGCCTAACTGTTTAGTAATGTTGTGATTTCTTCAAGGCCTTCGACATGAATGGTTTTGTGTATTTTTCTGCCTTATCAACACGTTAATACAACAGTTCAGTGATCTACAGAAAGTGAAATCCATAAAATCTATTAATAACCATAGACGTGGCTATCTCTATGTTGTTCTGGCCGCCTTAATGTGGGGTTTGTCGGGATCATCGGCCAAATTTTTGTTTAACAGCGGGATTACCCCTTTTCAGCTGGTCCAGATGCGGCTGACCATTTCAGCGGTCTTATTATTTCTATGCCTTTTGATCCGCTTTTCTTCCCTGCTAAAAATATCCCGTAAGGATATTTTGTATTTTATCCTGTTCGGTACCGTGGGGATGGCCGGCGTTCAGTTTACGTACCTGTTTGCCATCAGCAAAATAAAAGTGGCGGCCGCCATTTTGCTTCAGTATCTGGCCCCAAGTTTTATCGCCCTGCATTCCGTTGTGTTTATGCGCGAAAAACTGAATCGTTTAACGCTGATCGCCCTTGCCGGTGCTACATTCGGTTGTTATCTGGTTGTCGGAGCCTACAATTTAGAGATTCTTTCCATGAATATCGTTGGAATCATTAGCGGCCTTTTATCGGCAGTAACCTTCGCCTGGTATTCCATTCACGGTGAATACGGCATGCGCCGCTACAATCCCTGGACGGTTCTTTTTTACGCGTTGTTTTTCGGTGCAGTGGTCTGGAACATCCTGCACCCTCCCCTTGAAGCCTTCATGCACGCTTACTCACCGGTGCAATGGATGTGGATTCTGTATATCGGAGTGATGGGGACCCTCGTTCCTTTCGGTCTATATCTGGAGGGCATTAACCTGATCCGCTCCACCCGCGCCAGCATTACCGCAACCATAGAACCCATTACCGCCGGCATAATATCTTATATTTTTCTCAATGAAATTATGGAAATCCCGCAGATCACAGGTGGCGTTATCGTTATTGCATCCATCATTTTGCTTCAACTGAATCAGGAACAAGACGATAAGGCACCGAGCATTATTCGTGCTAAAAGCCACACAAAGGAGTAAATCTCTACTCTCCCAAATAGGCTTTTCTGATCCGGGGGTCGTTCAGCAAAATCTTGGCATCGTCCTCCATGACGATACGGCCGGTTTCCAGTACATATCCTCTTTCGGCTGTTTGTAACGCGAGATTGGCGTTCTGTTCAACCAGCAAAATGGTCGTTTGATTCCTTTTATTGATATCATCAATAATCTCAAAAATTTTCTGCACAATAAGCGGTGCCAGGCCCAAAGACGGTTCATCCAAAAGCAGGACCTTGGGTCTGCTCATCAAGGCGCGACCGATGGCCAGCATCTGCTGCTCACCTCCGGAAAGGGTTCCGCCATGCTGTTTGCGCCGATCTTTTAAAACCGGAAAAAGGCTGTAGACAACCTCCATATCTTTCTGGATTTCATCTTTATCCCTGCGAAAAAAAGCCCCCATTTCCAGGTTGTCTTCCACGGCGAGCCTGGGGAATATTCGTCGCCCTTCCGGCACCTGGCAGAGACCCAAAGGCGGCAGCGTATCTGCCGCACGGCCGTGAATTGGCTGTCCCCTATAGTAAATTTCCCCTTCCCTCAAAGGAACGATTCCGCAAATGGTCATCAACGTCGTGGTCTTGCCGGCGCCGTTGGCCCCGATGATGGTCACAATTTCGCCGGGAAAAACCTTGAGGGAAATCCCTTTCAGTGCTCTGATGTTGCCATAGTTGGAAGAAACATTTTTAAGTTCGAGAATCGGCTGATCCACCACTTAGCCCCCCCGTTCTTCTGATCGGGTTCCGACCCGTTTGGCGGGGATAAGGCCTTCAGGCCGAAACAGCATCATCAGGGTCATGGCCGCTCCAAAGGCCAGCATCCGATACAGCTCAATTTCGCGAAAAACCTCCGGCAAAACAATCAAGGCAAAGGTGCCCAGTATGATCCCCGGGATGGAAGCCATGCCGCCTAAAACGACCATGGACAGAACCATCGCCGATTCTAAAAAACTGAAGCTTTCCGGACTGACAAATCTCATCCTGGCGGAAAAAAAGGCGCCTGCAAGACCCCCGAAAATTGCTCCCATGGCATACGCCAAAAGTTTTAATCGAAAAGTATTGACGCCCATAAGCTCTGCAACGGTTTCATCTTCCCGAATCGCCTCCCAGGCCCTTCCGATTCGAGAATAGTTCAACCGATGAACGGCAACAATCGTAAAGATACAAATAAACAAAATAACATAATACAAAAAATGAAGCTTTTTTAGGTATAAAAACTCGAAACTGAAACCTTGGGCAAAACTGGGGTAGTAAATTCCCGGAGGTTTGATCCCCAATAACCCGTTGGGACCGTTGGTCAGTTCCATCCAGTTGTTAAGGATAATGCGGACAATTTCTCCAAATCCCAGGGTGACGATCGCCAGATAATCACCGCGCATCCTCAGCGTGGGATACCCGATGATACATCCGGATATACAGGCAAAAAAAGCGGAAAATGGGAGCGCAACCCAAAAGGACATCCCATATTGGAGGTTCAGCAAGGCATAGGTATAGGCCCCGACGCCGTAAAAGGCGATATATCCCAGATCCAGCATTCCGGCCAGCCCCACAACGATATTCAGCCCAAGTCCGAGACATACATAGATCAGGACATTAATGGCCACATCCTGAGCATAACGGTGAGAAAACAAGGGAAACAAAACTGCTCCTGTCAGCACCAATAACACCCAGAGCCAATTCGGTAAAGCCCCGGCAGTTGCCGTCACACGATCTCTGACTTTTGCCATCGGCAAAGTGACCCATTTCAAAATGTCGTTTTTGTGCAGCAAATACAGGCTTAAACATATAAACGTACCGGCCAGAACATACAGCCAGACCTTGAAAGTCCGACCGATGGTTAAAGAGCCGTCACTATGAATACCCAGCAGCGGCCACAGAAGCACAAATAACCAGATCAACCCGATGGCATAGTTTTTCCAGATTTTTTTAGACTCGTGTATCATCAATATTCTCGCCCATTATGCCGGTCGGCCTAAAATAGAGCACCGCGATCAAAATGATAAAAGCGAAAACGTCCTTGTATTGCCCGGAAATATAGCCGGCACCAAATATTTCTACCATTCCGATAATCAGTCCGCCCAGCATCGCTCCGGTAATATTGCCGATACCCCCTAAAACTGCGGCAGCAAAGGCTTTGATCCCGGGAACAAATCCCATATCGTAACGAACCGAACCATAATAGAGTCCGACCATGACGCCTGCAGCGGCGGCCAGACCGGCTCCCAGAGCAAATGTCAGACTGATAATCTTGTTGCTGTTGATGCCGACCAAAGACGACATAACCTTGTCTTGGGCGGTGGCTCGCATGGCCTTGCCGATACGGGTTTTAAAAACCAGGGCATTTAATCCCACCAAAAGGACCACGGTAATCGCTACGATTAGAATCTGGAGGTAGCTCAAGGTAATCATGCCGAATTCAAAACCGCCCTGGCCCAACGATGACGGATACGGCTTATCGTAAACTCCCTGGGTCAGCATCAGCCCGTTTTGCAAAAAAATCGACATCCCCAGAGCGCTCAAAAGCACCGAAAGTCTGGAGGCATATCGCAACGGCTTGTACGCAACTTTTTCAACAGCCATGGCCAGGGCCGCACAATAGATCATGGTCAGCACCAGGGCTCCGCCCAGACACAACCACGGATGAGTCGTCATATATCCATGTGCGGACAGATAGCTTAAAAGGATGACCCCCATATAGCCGCCGGCGGCAAAAAACTCACCATGCGCAAAATTGATGAGCTGAATAATGCCGTAAACCATGGTATATCCCAGGG
Source organism: uncultured Nitrospinaceae bacterium (assembly GCA_964195835.1). Classification (GTDB taxonomy): domain Bacteria; phylum Desulfobacterota; class Desulfobacteria; order Desulfobacterales; family UBA11574; genus UBA11574. The sequence goes on from CAXMTB010000047.1 coordinate 4,883, forward strand.
CGATGAGGGCATATATCCCACCCAGCGTTATCCCGTTGATCAATTGCTGAAGAAAAAATTCCATAAAACTTAGTGCTCTAATTCATAAATACAATGACGTATTTTTATCTGGACACAGGCCCTTATAAGCTGAAGCCCAAAAGTTTGAAGTTTGAAGTGCCTAAAGATGCTCCCCGAATCGATCCGGGGAGCACCCTGTTTACGGTTAGTAGAGTTTTGAGGTTTCCGGATTCCAGTAAGGCACGAACTCATCACCCTTTACAATCTGGATGATGTAATTGGAAGTGGAATCTCCGTTGGGGAAAAACTTGATCGTCTTGGAGGCACCTTCAAATTCCATCTTCATGATTTCGGCCTTTATTTTGGCCGGATCCGTCGATTTGGCCTTTTTAATAGCTGTCAGCAGAACATAGGCGCCGTCATAGGCATAACCCGAATACGAGCCGGGCTTGCCGAACATCTCCATGTATTTGGCAGAGTATTTCTTGAAGGAATCTTTGCTCTTGTCCACAAACCCAAAGGTAAAGTACACGTTTTTGGCAGCCTCTTTGGCAATTGTAATAAATTGCGGGTGATAAACAGCATCTTGCGTCAGAATGGGCATTTTCAATCTGAAACGTTTGGCCTGAATGGCCATCAGACTGCCCGAGGACGAATTTTGCAGGCTCATATAGAAAAGATCCGGCTTGGCAGCCTTGACCTTGGTCAGCACAGCGGAAAAGTCCTTGTCGCCCTGGTTGACATGGTCGTGAACCAGCACTTTAACGCCCAGTTCTTTACACTTTTTGGCGACGTTTTCAGCCAACCCTTGGGAATAGGTCGTCTTGTCGTCCACGATAAAAACGGTCTTGGCCTTCAAAAATTCCTTGATGAATTTTCCGGCCGTCACCGCCTGATCGTCATCCCTTCCGCACATTCGAAACATGTATTTAAGTCCGCGTTCGGTTACTTTTTCATTGGTCGAAGCCGGAGTGATCATGGGAATATTTTCCTCGCTCAATGCCTCGGAAGCCGGAATGGTCGAAGATGAACAATACGCTCCGATAACGCCGACGACACCCTCATTAATGAGTTTGTTGGCTGCGGCCACCGCTTGTTTGGGATCGCAGGCCGTATCCTGAGGGTACAACTCGATCTTGTCATAACCCGGAATACCGCCTTCGGCTTCGATGATGGCAATAGCGGTTTTCACGCCGTTGGCAATGTCATTGCCATCAGCGGCATACGGCCCGGTCAAAGGACTCATCGAGCCAATTTTCAAAGTCTTGGCTACAGCAGTGCTCATTACAAATGGCACCAGAATCAGCCCCAAAACTAACAACTTTAACAATTTCTTCTTCATTTTTCCTCCTTAATGTTTTGCGTGTTAATGGGTCGCCTGACCCAAATAGGCCTCGATCACCTTGGGGTTTTTTTGAATCTCTGCGGGTTTTCCCTCGGCGATTTTTTCACCATGATCGATACATATGATGCGCTTGCAAACTCCCATGACCACCTTCATGTCATGTTCAACCAATAGGATGTTGATGCCCAGTTCGGATATACGCGCAATGTCTTCCATCAGTGCCATGCTCTCGGACGGGTTCATCCCGGCGGCCGGTTCATCCAAAAGCATTATTTTGGGTTGAGTGGCCAGTGCTCTGGCAATTTCAAGCCGCCGCTGTAAACCATACGGCAAATTCTGGGCGACTTCATCGGCGTATTGTTCAACACCCATAAAATTCAAAGCTTCTCTAGCCCTGTCCCTGATACTTTGCTCTTCATTCTTCTGCGAACGGGTTCTGAGAATTGCCCCGATGACGCCTCTTTTAGAACGGCAGTGCTGTGCAACCATAGCGTTTTCAATCGCCGTCATATTATTGAAAAGACGAATCGTTTGGAAGGTTCTGGCAATTCCAAGGGATAAAATCTCGTATGGCCTTTTACCCAACAGGCTCTGATTTTCATACTGGACGTCACCGCCGGATGTTTTGTACACACCGGTAATGACATTAAAAACCGTCGTTTTCCCGGCACCGTTCGGACCGATGAGACCGACGATTTCTCCGGGAAGCAGAGAAAAGCTTACATCTGCCAGGGCCAGCAGTCCGCCAAACCTGACCCTGATCTCCGTTGCTTTCAAAAGTGCCATAATGAACGACTGATAATATAATTCCTCTTCTCAAGTCAATCCTAAAGAATCCTTAAAAATTTTTTAGTTAAGCGCCACATCTCAAATTAACCCAACCCTTATTTTGTCTTACAGCGGCAAGGGCGTGCCGATTCCCTTCTCCAGGGCCCGTTGATAAATGAGCGGCGCCACGGCCATATCGTCTAACGCCAGACCCAGGTTGGCCGTCATGGTCCGCTCGGCAGGGGTTTCTCTCCCCTTCTTTTTTCCGACGACAAGTTCTCCTAAATCTGCATGCAGGGATGGAATATTCTGAAAGTAGCCGTTCTGCTGATAGTGGAGAAGCTGCTGTATATCGTCCGTGCAAAACTTGTCCGACTCGGCCATGGCCTCCGGATGCCAGTAAGCGTCGAAATCGACCAGTGAAGCAAAAGCCCCCGCATCTAACCAGCCCGACTGAATCGTAGCATGCGGTTTTTTTAATATCGGTCCGGAAGTGACGACAATGTCACATCCGGAAACCGCTTCACGCGGGGTTGCTACCGGCACCACCTCCAGGTCAAAACGGGAGCCCATCTCCTTAGCATAGTGCCGGGATATATTTTCGTCCACATCATAGGCCATAACCCGCTTTATTGGAAAAAGGACATTCATCGCCTCAAGATTGGTGCGCCCCTGAACTCCGCAAGCCAGTATTCCAATAACCGAAGATTCCGGACGAGCCAGGTATCGGGCGGATAACGCCGATGCGGCACCGGTTCGCATGGCGGTGATCCATATGCAATCCATTACCGATATCGGAAGTCCGGTTTCAGGATCATTGAGGATGAGCAACCCCGTAATATAGGGCAGTCCCATCTTGTGGTTCCCCGGAAAACCGCTGACCCATTTAACACCGGCAGCTTTCATGGCCGGAATGTAAGCCGGCATAGCGTGAATAAAGTTATCGCCACCGCCCGGATGAATGCCCGGTTTAGGGGGCATCTCTGTATTCCCTCTTCCCTTTTCCCGAAAGGCGATCTCCAGCGCATCGATGATTTCAGCCATTGTCAATCCAACAGCCTTAACGTCATCCTGGGAAAGATAAAGAAGTTTGCCTGGTTTCATGTTGTCTCCTTGTAATACAGCATTTGATTTGCTATTTAGTGTCTATCCATATCAGAAAAAATTTGATTATACATGAGGTGAACCCTATCCACGATTTTGCTTTATACCATCTTCGGAGAAAGTCGTCAAAATGACCGAAAAACGTCACGGTCTGGTTGAAATTCATATTGCTGTATTGCTTTTTGGGCTTGCCGGACTGTTCGGAAAATTTTTATCCCTTCCAGCCTTAGTGATTGTCTTTGGCAGAACCTCTTTTGCCGCGCTGGCGTTAAGTGCAATACTTTTTTACTCAAAAACCCAAATCCGCACAAAATCAATCCAGGATCTTACGGTTCTTATTTTGCTCGGCATCATATTGGCGATCCACTGGACAACTTTTTTTTACGCGATTCAGATTTCGACAGTTGCTGTGGGCCTGCTCACATTTTCCACATTTCCGGTCTTTGTTACCTTTATGGAACCCTATTTTTTTAAGGAAAAATTGCGCCGTTTCGATATGTTAACGGCAGGATCCGTGGTTTTTGGATTGATCCTGGTGATTCCGTCGTTAGATTTTCAAAACAACATCACCCAAGGCGCGTTTTGGGGAACAATATCGGGATTCACCTTCGCCGTTTTATCAATACTAAATCGAAAATACGTCAGCACATACCCTTCCATGGTGATTGTCTGGTATCAAAACTGGATCGCAACTCTGATATTGTTTCCGTTTTTATTTTTTAAAGATTTATCCCTCCAACCAACAGACTTCCTTCTGCTGGCGGTACTTGGTATTTTTTGCACGGCTTTAGCCCATGTACTTTTTATCAAAAGTCTTGTTCACATCAAAACACAGTTGGCAAGCATTACCGCATGTCTGGAACCGGTTTACGGAATCATTTTTGCATTTGTATTACTTGACGAAATCCCGGCATTGCGAACGATCCTGGGAGGCTGTATCATACTCGGTACGATTGCTACAGCGAGCTTGAAACGGCACACAAATACAATTAAAAGATGAAAAAGTCTCAGAAAATCAGAAGTTAAGAAGATTAGAAAATCAGAAGTTTACCCGCCTTCGGCGGCGCCAGAGGCGACCAGGGGTCGGAGGACCGCTTCGCTATGCCGATGGAGGAAGGTCATCATTTCTCCTTCTTACCTTCCCACCTTCTCACTTTCTTGCTCTTTACCTTCTTACTTTCTTATTTCTCAAATCACTTTTCGATCTCCGGATCCACATGAATGGTGATACTGCCGAAATTCCCCACACCCTCAACCAGACAATCCTCCACAGCCTTTGCAATCTTGTGCCCCTCTAGAACCGTTTGTTGACCATCCACGACAATGTGTATTTCCATTTGATACTGGCCCCCGGAAGTTCGAACCCTTAGATCATGCGTATCAACAACGCCGTTCACGGACAAGGCGCACTGCTGTATTTTTTCGATAATCTCCGGATTAGGGGCCGTGTCGGTGAATTCACGCAACGCATCTCTCAAAATCTCCAGGCCGACTTTTGCAACAAAAAAGGATACCAGAAGGGCTGCGAAGGCATCGAGGATGTGCCATGAGGGGTTTATTTGGGTCCCTGCAACACCGATGAACACCGCTACTGAAGAGAGGGCGTCTGAGCGGTGATGCCATGCGTTGGCCACGATCAATTGGCTTTTGATGCGTCGCCCGGTGCGAATGGTGTAATGATACAAGACCTCTTTTAACACAATAGACACGCCGGCTCCGAACAATGCCAGAGTTGTCGGATGGTATTCAGTATTGCGATAAATCGTCAAAGAAGCATCTATACCGATGTACAGTGCCGTCCCGATAAGCGCCATCCCCACAATAAAGGATGCCAATGTTTCAATGCGGGCATGGCCAAAATGGTGTGTCTTATCAGGAGGCTTATTGCTGATTTTGAGACCGATCAGTACCACGACGTCGGTAAAGAGATCTGAAAAGGAGTGGGCCGCATCTGCGATCAGGGCCTGACTGCTGCCGAATATCCCTGTAAAGAGTTTGAGGAGAATTAACAAGGTATTCACCAGAACACCCACCAGTGTTACCTTGCTGCCGGCGCTTACTGATGTAGAATTCGATTCAGGCATCGCTTGTCAATAGATGAAGTGGGATAATAAGTTTACGATCGATTTGACGATTTGACTAATACATATAGCTGTGAAATACACCTTATAACAGATATCGTCAAATCATTTAGGGTATTGCCTGAATTTTGCACGAGTTGGAGGTTTTCATATGCCCCGTTAACGGGATCCTCCTAAGGCGGACAAATCTCCGCTTCGCTCCAACAAGGCACTGCATGAAAACAAGCCATCAAATTATTTTTAACAATTCAAACCATATGAACACCATCCCTTCAGAAAGCATATCACTGGCGGTCACATCGCCGCCCTATCCGATGATCAAAATGTGGGATGAAATGTTCATCAGCCAAAATCCTGCTCTTCCAGCAATTCTTTTGGCAGATGAGATCATATTGGCGGTTGACAACCCATCTCGCGGGGCCTATCCGAGGATAAATTTTCACCGGTTTCGACAGGTTTATAATATTGCGGTTCGCCCGAGTCGCAACCGGGATTAGAAATATTTGATACTTGTGCTTTCAACCAGAGCGCGCTTATCAAACAAAGATGTGGAATATCCGGTGCCTTCAACACCGTCATGCCGGCTTGAAACACCGCTATCTTCAGCGGCTTTTTGCATATTCTGTACGGCTTTCAGCATCTGACAGTCTTTGGCACAAACTGTTTTGGGTAGATTTTCCTTGGGACAATTTTTACATGGAGAAGCAATCATAATCCCTCCTTTAGTAGTTTCAGGAAGATAGGGGATAAGCAAATCATGATTTTTTTCTTTTTTAAATCTCGGTCGAGTTGTTTAAGCGATGCCGGGGGTCAATGATCGATTTGTGAATCATCTCCAAAAGTTCATCCATATCAAAGGGCTTTTCTATAAATCCGTTACAGCGATAATGCATGGCCTCAATTACAAGATCTTTGTCTCCGTAGGCCGTCATGATGATGACAGGTATGGTTTTATTGGTTTCGCGAATCTTTTGCAGAAGCTCTATTCCGTTCATTTCCGGCATAGCGTAATCGGTTAAAACGATATCAATGGTTTCCTCCTTTCCGAGATGGTCCAGAGCATATTTGCCGCTTATGGCTTCAACGACGCGGTATCCCCTGGTTCTCAACCCCCTTCTAAGGGTTTTAAGCTGCACTCTTTTGTCATCGACAACAAGGATCGTCTTCATGTCTTATGGCCCATATCTATTCATGGTTTGCGCGTTAATTGTTAGCTTTTTGTTAAATCTATCATGATAAGTCAGGTCTAAATTCCTTGATCAGCCTAAGTGCAGAAACTTCCTTGCAGATCGGGATGTTCGTTCAAAAATCTGTAAAGGGTTGCCCGCCCGACCTCGAGAAGCCGTGCGGCCTTGGCTTTGTTGCCGCCTGTTTTTTTCATTGCGAACTCAACGCGCGTAACATTGAGTTTATGTGACGTGCTGTTTACATTCATGAAAAGGCGGGTGTCATTAATCTCCATCGGAAGATCATTGCGTGTTATTTCACTCCCATTGCCTTTGACAAAAGAATACTGAATGGCATTCTGAAGCTCTCTGACATTTCCAGGCCACGGATATTCCTTGAGGAATACCATGGCGTCATCCGATACCACGAGCGGGCTCCGGTTATACTGTCTGGCGGCCTGTTTTAAAAAATGATCAACCAAAAGTGGAATGTCGCTTTTGCGATCACGCAGTGGCGGAAGATGGATCGGTACAACATTAATCCTGTAATACAGATCATCCCGAAATTTGTTCTTCTTCATTTCTTTTCTAAGATCCTTGTTGGTCGCGCTGACAACCCTTGTATTTACGGTAACTGTTTTTTCTCCGCCGACCTTTTCAAATTTTCCATCCTGAAGAAAACGTAAAAGCTTTGCCTGCATGTACTTTGACAGCTCGGCAATCTCATCCAAAAAAATTGTGCCGCCGTCGGCCAGCTCAAATCGTCCCTTTCTGTCACGGATCGCTCCGGAAAAAGAGCCTTTTACGTGTCCGAAAAGTTCACTTTCGATAAGACTTTCGGGAAGGGCGCCACAATTGATGGGCACAAAAGGACCCTTTCTGCGGGGACTGGCCTTATGAATGGCTTCGGCAACGAGTTCCTTGCCTGTACCGGTTTCACCGTAAATATGAACAGGATAATCATATTCGGCAACATCGACAACCTCACGAAACACATCTTTCATTTTTCTGTCCCGACCGATTATTTTCGAAAAATCGGCCGGATTTTTTGCGTCTGCTTTCCGGTTGTCTGAATTCGCACTTTTTTTAAACGACACGATTTTTCTATCCGTGTTTCGATGATGATCATTCTTTTTTAGGGCCACGGGTATCATATTCTGATTACCGGAAAAGGTTTTATAAGGCCGGTTGTCGTGATCCCTGAATGGGTGCTCGTTGAATCGATCTTCGATGTTGCTTGCAGTATCCATGGTTAACACCTTTCTCTCTTGTCATTTGGCTTGTTGTTCGAAAACGATGAGTGGAAAATTGTAAACGACATAAGATCTTAATGCTTTATTTTTCTACCGGATTTTTAAGGGGTTAATGGTTGTGGGAGCATTGTTAATTTTAAAGAGCACAAAACATGCCAATTCGACAACATGCCGCTATCAAGAAAATAAACAATGATAAATCAATAGGATGGACTCAATAATGTTCGGCAAAGCATTGTTTGAAATGGCTGCATCAGGGCGGTACAGGTGTGCAATATTTGAACACCTGAATAATACTTTAGCAATATGATCAACTCGTTATATTCAAACTGTGCAATATTTGACCACCCGTAATTGACCGGGGTATTACCTGAATTTTGAACGAGTTGGAGGCTTTCATATGCAAGATTCAGGTATTACTCTACCTCGTAAGACTTGAGTTTTTTTCGGAGGGTATTCAAGGCAATGCCCAAGAGTCTTGCGGTTTGGGACTTGTTATTTCCGGTCTGACGGTAGACTTTCAAGATATAGGACCTTTCCATTTGAGCCAGGGAAACCACCGGTTCTGTTCCCGGCTGATGTACCGGTTTCTTCTTCGGTTTTTGTTTTCGAATCGTATCGGGAAAAAATATTTTAGAAATCTTTCGCCCCTGGGCGAGGTTGAGGGCCGATTTAATAATCGATCTGAGTTCTCTAATATTCCCCGGATAATCATAATTGAAAAGCATCGACAAGGCGTCTTCTTCAATACCCGGATTTTTATCGTTACCCAGAAACTCGTTTAAAAAATAGCCGACAAGCACAGGGATGTCTTCTTTTCGTTGCCTGAGTGCCGGCAGGTGCAGCCATCCCCCTTTGAGGCGGTAGTAGAGATCTCTGCGAAACCGTTTTTGGGCCATCAACTTTTCAAGGTCCTCATTTGTTGCAGAAATAAACCGGACATCCGTTTTCCGGGGGATGTCTGTCCCGAGCTTGAGGTATTCACCGTCCTGTAAAACCCTGAGCAGCTTTCCCTGAAGCTCAAACGGAAGGATACTGATTTCATCCAGAAACAACGTGCCCTTATCTGAGTGCTCCAGGTAACCCGGCCGGTCTTTTTGGGCTCCCGTAAAGGCGCCCTTTGTGTGACCGAAAAATTCGGCGTCAAACATAGATCCTGTAAGCGAAGCCATGTTGACGGGCGTGAACACGGATGTTGCCCTGGGGCTGGCTGCATGGACGGCTCTTGCAAGCAACTCCTTTCCGGTACCGCTTTCGCCGGTAATCAATACGGGAACATCGCTGGCAGCATGGAGTTCGGCTTCTTTTAATATCTTCAATACATTTGCCGATCCGGAGACAATAGATTTAAAGGCATCCTCATTCAAAAGTTCAGGCGGATGAGTCCCCTTGCCGATGTCCGCAATGTTAAACAGCCGTTTTCTTTCCAGGGCACGGTTGATGGTTAATATAAGATCATCTCTCTCAACGGGTTTCACCAGGTAATCGTAGGCCCCTATCTTCATGGCTCTGACCGCAGTCGCCGCTTCATCGAGACCCGTGATCATGATGCATTCCGTTTCAGGACTGCCGGCCTTTATTTTTTCAAGAACTTCGAGACCGTTCATGCCGGGCATAGATACATCGATCAGGGCAACATCAAAAGCTTGGCCTTCTTTAAAAATCAAAACGGCTTTTTCAGGGTCATTTTCAAGGGTTATGTATTTAAAACCGGAAGTGACAAGCCCCCTTCGGATGGTTTTGAGAAAGGTCTGATCGTCGTCTATAGCAATGATTCGGTTTTTCAAAACAACCTCCACAGTAACCGACACGGACAAACCCCGACAGCGGGGAAGTTAAGGTCGTCGATAAATTTTATTATATATGAATTAGAGCACTATGACCCGATACCCAATATGACCCTAAAATTACTCCCCTGCCCCAACCGGCTGTGAACTTCAATTTTGCCGCCCATTTTCTCGATAAGATTGTGGACAATATACAAGCCGAGACCGGTCCCTTCTTCTAATGACTTTGTGGTAAAAAACGGGTCAAATATTTTTTCCATGGTTCCCTCGTCCATACCGCAGCCATTGTCACTGACTTCAATGGTCAGTTGATTTTCTTTAACATCTTCCATGGAGACAGACAGATTAATCATTGAATGTTCATCAACCGGTTTATCAAAAGCCTGAGCGGCATTGATTAAAAGATTAATCAGTATCTGCTCCAACAATTGCGATTCAACCGGCGCCTCAGGCAAATTTTCCGGCATTTGTACATTAAAGGTTTTTACACTTCTTCCAATCTTGCCCCCGCAAAACGAAACGACTTTGTCAATCATCGGTTTCAGGTCAATTTTTTCAATCTTTTTATGTTTGTTCGCCGCTGAAAATATCTTTAGGTCCCTGACTATCGAATTGATTTGTCTGGATCCATGTTGAACATTATCGATAAGTTCAAAAATATCTTCGCGAAACTCAGCATATGGCATATACAATATTTTTATGTCCGGGTTCTTTTGCGCGTATTCGTCAACAATCGGCATCACGACATTCAGATAATCTCTCAAGATCGGAATGTTTACGGAAATATAATTGTTCGGGTTGTTGATTTCATGGGCAATCCCTGAAATGAGAACACCGAGAGAAGCCATTTTTTCATTCTGTATCAGCTGTCTCTCCAGCATTTTTGATTCCGTTATATCCGTTACACGGATGATGGCCGACCCGACTTCGCCCGACTTCTCTTTCACCGGATATACCACGACCCGCTCCAGTCTCTCGGGGTTCATAAACCCTTTGCGTTCAAAATCTCCATGCCGGCCCTCAAAAACGGCCGGAGCAATGTTGCATTCTTCACACGGGCCTGATCTTTCTTTGAACACGCTATAGCAGGGTTTATCTATGGCACTCCGGCCGTTATCTCCGTAGTATTCAATGGCAGCCCTGTTGAGTATCTTTACTGTCAAATTGTTGTCCAGCAGGAGCAAAGGCTCAGAAATGCCGTCGAAGACCGATTGAAGCATGGTTTTACTTTTTAAAAGCTCTTTTTGAGCATGTTTGCGCTCGACAACTTCTTTTTTAAGCTCCGCGGTTCTGTGTTCAACCCGTTTTTCCAGTTCAATATTTAGATTGTTAATCTCTTCTTCGCGCTTCTTTAAATTTCTGAATAAAAGACTGTACGGCTTTACAAGACCGGATTCAACAATAGATTTATAGATCAGGTAAAAGGAAATAAACTTCAGAAAATGCCCCGTAAGATTAGAAAAGCCGTAGTCGCTAATGTAAAATGTAAAGGCCAATTCAGAACATATTGTCAGCACGATGGATGCAATCAACAGCCGGAAGATATTGTCATCGAAGGCTGTTTTTCTTTTGAACAAAAGGACAATGGAACCGATGAGAATCAAAGAGATCAAATACTCGCTGACCTTTTTGAACGTTGTCAGTCCAAGGCCTTCAACAAAACAGTCTGGAAAAATGCGCCAATAAAAAATGGATCCGAGGATAATGGAAAACGTCAAAACATACGCGGTTAATACAAAACGCTTTTTTATGTTTCGAGCAACGAAAATCGGTGCAACCAGAAGAGAAATACTCTCCAGATAGCGCGCTGAAATCCACAATTGCGTCGGCAGATTGGCTTCATATCCGGTAAAAATCCCCATGCCTCTATAGGCCAATGTATGGATTAGATCTACCCCCCCAACGAACAGATAGGCGATGCCTAAAAAAAGAAGATAGTTATTATCCATAAATCGCCGGGAGTTCCAGGCCACCAGAAAAATACTGCAGGCGATGAAAATACTGAATATCTCAACAAGGCTGTGAAAAAGAAGGTAATTGTAAAGGCTGGTGAGATAGAGCCCGACGAGAATCAAAATCGATGATGTAACTCTCATCCAAATAGTGGTGCTAAACGTTTGCTCTCCCATAAATAGACCTCTATTATTGGAAACGTGGAGAATTCATCCGAATATCACTTGATGAATTTATCGGGTTTGTAAAAAATCCGGTTTTGTTAGCGATAAATCGAAGTCTAATTAACATAAAGCGGTGTAAACTTCAAATATTTTCATTGGTTAAAGAGGGATTAAGGTTAGATTCGGTTTTCGGGTGTGAGATGTGAGTTGAAAATAATCCGATTGATCTACCCATGGATATGGATTACTCTGTGCAAGAATAGTAATTTAATCCGGCAACACACCGTTTGTACAAATTTTTTATTAAGGATTGATGATCAATGACTGAAAAAGATACCCTTAAAGAATCGACCGAAGGTATCGTCACCGCACGCACATGCGACTGCTGCGGTCACCATGAAATCGGAATGATGACTCAAGATGGAGAGTATGTACGACTTAGACCTGGAATGAAGATCATGATTACTGAACAGAAATAAAGGACCGGGCCGGTTTTTTATAGAACCTATCTCAAAAATTAAGAACGCGTTACAAATCGAATGGTAAAAACTATACTTTTTGTATTCTCGATGCAAATAGTTCAATAAGTTCAACATCATCAATATCTGGCAAGCTATTTTCTCTAGCTGCAGCAAATAAACACCCTATTACAACACACAGGCAAAATATAGCCACGATTACCGCAATGATCAGTAAAATTTTAAACATAATTGCTCACCACCTTAATGTTTTTATAAAATGATTCCTTCATATTAAAGGATCGCCGATGCCGAATTGGTGTTCTTGCCTTTTATCTGTTGCAAAAATCGTGCAAAAAGATAAAATATCTTTTCAATTATAATCATTTCAAGTAGTTATGGAATTAAAAATGGAGGGGTTACAAAATATTGTGAAAAACATTTCATAATAATTATTACAAATTCTACACATTTAAAGCCTCTCATTGACATTTAATGTCGAGGCTTGCCCGCCTGTGCAGTGTGGTGGGCTTGCCCGCCTCTGGTGAGGATGACTTGAATATAAGCCTCCGGCTCCGCTTCCAGCCCCTAGGGCTTACAGGCCGGAGGGTAGAGCCTACACCTCGGAGAGCGGAATGGATGATCTTTTTTTAAAACGGGTGCTGTTTGAGTGGCTCAGGGATCGTTAGAAAGAACAGGCGCATGCCGAAATCGTATCTTTAAGTAAAGAATCCTGGCCCAAAGCACCAGGCTTTGGTTTACCCCTAAAAGGGGCTGTTTCCCTGAAAGCCAGACAAGTTAAAAGTGCCTAAAGTGCCTAAAGCATGGTTTATTTTGGCACCTTTTTATGGTATGTTAGATAGTAATGATTTGTTATTCTCGAAACTGAAAAGGACAACCAATGGACAGCGATAGTTTTAAAAATCAATGTGATGATATAACCAAAGAGTTCAACATTCAAATCCCCTGTATGCTTGCGGAAAGAGTTGAATCCCATGCTTCAAAGAACAACACAACCATTGCCAGCGTCATCATTGAAGCACTGGATTCCTTTTTGAGAAAGCAGTAAGACAGGAATCGCTGATAAAAGTATTGTTATATTGGTTGGATTTGTTCGATGGGTTATGTTGGTTTGATAGAGACCGATGGAAGAGGGAGGACCGCTTCGCTGGGATGATAGACGACAGAATGCATTGGTCTTTCGTCCTTCTTCCTTCGTCCATCGTCCTTCTTCCGACTTCCGATATCTGACATCGGACCTCTGCATTCCTTCGTCCTGCCTCTTACCTTCCTACCCTCTGACCTTTTATCCGCCGTTTGTGTGGCGGGCTGTCCTCTTTCCCCTTCTTGCCCAGCCTGCCCCGTAGCTCCGGCAGATGGTACTGGGGTTAAATTTTTCGAAGAAAAGGAGCGGAGCGAATTTAACCGGGGACCTCTGGTCTTACGAACGCCCTCTTCCCTCCTCTCCTTCTTACCTTCTCACCTTCTTACCTTCTGGCCCTTTATCTTCCGCCCTCCAACCTCTCCCCTCTATCGGCGAAGTCCCTTGTCCCTCTTCCAAGCGATAAATATAATCTTGACTTCTAAAAGAAAGTATCATATATTTCGCATTAATGTTAATTTTAACATGAATGCGAAATGTCATGAACTTCGTTTACTTTAAAAATTCTTTGCGGGACTTCCCGGTGTTTTCCATAGCGGATATCAGAGCCGCTCACGGTGATTTCGATCGTCGCAGACTGAGCGAATGGCAGAAAAAGGGATATATCAAAAAAATAGTCAAAGGCTATTACCTCTTTTCAGAGGTAGACATCGATGAAAACATGCTGTCGGCAATCGCGAATAAAATTTATAAGCCATCCTATATTTCCTTTGAGACTGCGATGTCCCACTACCGCTTGATACCTGAAAGCATCTATATGATAACCTCGGCGTCAACCCGGCGTACGTACATGTTTGAAACACCTGTGGCACGGTTTTCATACAGAACCATAAAGCCGGCATTGTTTTTTGGATATTCCCTACTGCCCGGCGGCATAAAAATGGCTTTCATGGAAAAAGCGATCCTCGATTATTTTTATATAAACCCTTCACTCCGAACCGAGGATGATTTTTCCTCTCTGCGGATAAACAGGGAAGAAATGCTGAGCCGGTTTAAAAAGAAACGGCTCACAGAATATGTACTTCGTTTTAACCAAAAGCGCCTGTCAAAAAGGGTGGAACATTTTCTTGAATGGTTGGAGAGACCTTGAAATATGCTTGATATCAAACAAATTGAATCATTTTATCCGGAACATCTTTGGCCGTTCAAAAAAAATCTCCTGAGAGAATATTTGCAGTACAAGATCCTGGAGGCAATCTTTGAATCACCCATTGCTGATAAGCTAACTTTTATGGGCGGAACATGTATCCACATGGTTCACGGGAGTCCCCGGTTCTCGGAATATCTCGATTTTGATAATCCGGGTATTAGCCGCCATGATTTCGAGGCCCTTTCTCAAAAGGTAAAAAGGACTTTGGAACTTCAGGGATATATCGTTGAACTAAAGAATACGTATCAAGACGCTTTCCGCGCTTATCTGCGTTTTCCGGGCTTGTTGCATGCCGGCGGCATATCCGGTCACCGGGATGAAAAACTGCTGATCCAGATAGATACCGAACCACAGGAAGCTCAATACAGCCCGGAAAAATTTATCCTTAACAAATTCGATGTGTTTTCGCGAATAAACATCGTGCCGGCAGATATCCTGCTTGCACAGAAAATTTATTGTATTTTTAACCGCAGCCGACCCATGGGCCGCGACTTTTTTGATGTTGTTTTCCTGCTTGGAAAATCCGGGGTGAATTTTGATTATTTATCTCAAAAAATGTCTATCCGAAATAAATCAGATTTAAGGGACAAATTGCTATTGAGATGCGCACGGCTGGACTTCAAGCGCTTGACAAAAGATTTGGAACCGTTTGTTTATTCTAAAAAAGAAATGAATCGCGTTCTCATGTTTCCGGATGTTGTTCAACAAGAAATTTAGTTCTGTAAATTACCAAGGATATCTTTTAATCTTTGGATCTTTGCGACAAGCTGACCTCCGACTTCTGCTTGCCCTGCTTGCCCAATGAAACCTTTTTATTTGTTTCATCGGGGTTAAATTTTTCGGAGAAAAGGAGCGGTGCGAATTTAACCGGGGACTTCCGACCTTCTGATTTTCTCACCTTCTGTCTTTCCACCTCTGTC
>CAXMTB010000048.1:0-19686 GCA_964195835.1 uncultured Nitrospinaceae bacterium
TATATTAAAGTGCGCTCGTGGCGCACTATCTGCTATATATCTGCAATCCCAAAAGCCGGTCCAAAAGTTGTGATATCATACTCCGAATCCCGTTTTTATTTAAAGCCATTACCCGAACTCACTTAAGGAATACGACCATCATTAAAAGATGAACCGGAAAGGCTGGGAATCCTGGGTAAAGTTAGGTTTTGATGGTCACAATAGGTCACACTTTTACATGTAGACATTTAACCATTAAAACATGAGAAAACCTCAGAAAACCTTATATTAAAAACATACCAAAACATGCAAAAATGTACCTTTGAAGTCATTAGATTACCACATGTAAAAAACACCCGAAGCAAACGAGCTGAAACCCACAGTAAAATAAGGCAGATATGAGAAAGAACTACCTACAAAAACCCACTATGTATCTTGAATCCGAAACTGGCCCTCAAAATTTGAGATATCAAAAGAAATGCCATTTTCCGGTTAGGCTTCCTACCTGCCGTAGCAGGGTGTCTCCCGAGCATCCTGGCCCGGTGCCCACACTTAGCCCACAGTTCCAGCCGGGGCTTCACCCGCTGCCTTTATAAAGGGTGTTTGGTTGTCAAAGAACAACGGTCAATAACTATGGTCAATCGTTCAAGGATCGTCTGAAAATCCTTCTTTCGTTATGAATGTATGTTTATAAGCTATAAGTCCTATTTAACCCGCTGTAATCTCCCAATAACCATAACCATTGGTTTCTTGAGATTTGCCTCGATCTAACAAATTCGTAAAATATACGCTGCCTCGCCCGCCGCTTCTTTGAAATGGATAGATGTTCAACGACTTCAAAACACGGCAAAAGGCCGCAACCGCATAAAATTTTACCTCAAAATTTTCATTCACATCATCGGCCTTTAGGTTTGCAAGTTGTTCTCCCAAACAAGAATTGGAGTCAACCTTCAACGCGCCCTTTTCAAGCCATTGACGAATTAGTGTGATATCTTGATTGAAATTCTCAAATTCTGAAGAATCCAAAAGCCCCGGACAATCGATTTTCTTCTGCCCCCGAAAGCGATAATATGCGCGCTCTGGCGCCTTATCGCCGTCCAGCTTGGCATAGATCCTCTCACACTTGAATCTCTTGGTATTGAGCATGATTTTTTTAAAAAGCTTTTCAAGTACTCCGCTTTGCCCCTCATTGATGAGAACAAGGGAAACTCTGTCAGCCGCTCCCAGGTCGTCCTTTGCTCCGATTATGGAATAATACCCCCGCGCTTTAGCGGTAGGCCAAGACACCCCGGCCCGGATTGTCCAAAATTCGTCTATGCGCTGCGGTTTGCCCGGCTCCATCGGATAAATAAAAAGGATTTTGCCATGTTCGTCTATAACCTTTACATTTTTAATCAATTTTGACCTCCTTTTAAGAATTCTGGAAATAAAAGCCGTTGTTGATAGAACGAATTGCATAGCGCATCAGCACGATCCGGACTATCAACCCCTCTTTTTTTCATATCGTCTTTTGATTCAATTACTATCCTGCCAGCAGAATCAAACTTATACTTCGGTGCTGATAGCTGCCCAGCTAATTCCTCATCATCCGGCAAGCTGAGGCCCTCTTGTAAAGCGTTTCTCACCTCTCCCCATAGTTCATCCCTCACCCTTGCATATTCTTCGTTATCTTTAGCTCTCTCAGCCACATTGACCGGTATTGCCGGGAACTTTAACTCTTTAAGTCGGTCATAAACGCCTGCCCCAATGCCGATAACATCGACCATGATTCTATCAGGCTTTTCCTTTCTTGCCTGCTGTGCTACCCACCCGGCCACTTCCATTGTATCTCTTTTTCTTATTCCAGAAACCTCTATCACTTTAAGCCCTATCCTTTTAACAAGTGCGCTTTCATCATCTCCAAACCTGGCCGGATCAAGGCCCCAAATAGATTGACCGCTTTCCGGTTGAACAGAAAGTTTTGCTTCCTCCACCATGTGCAAAGGGATAAATGTGTCTGACTCAGCTAAAGGGAAGTCTCCGAGCACCCGGACTCTATACACGTCAGAGTCTTTACCGTATTTTCTTGCAATCCTTTTGCGGTAATCCGGTGACACAAGTGGTGATTCTTCAGAAGAAAAATGAAACGTTTTCCACAGGTGACGGTCCTGATGGTGAGAGCGATAAAACTCACCCGATAGCCTGGTTGGATTTCCTGTCATAACCGAAATCACATTATTTTTTGTTAAAGCGCCTTCAGCCACTTCAAAAACTTCCGAAGGCACGCCTGAGCTTTCATCGACAATAAACATTAAGTTGTCTCCATGAAAACCTTGCAGTGCTTCCGGGGCCTCTTTCCTCGCGGTCCTGGCCACAGCAAACCATGTTTCTTTTCGCTTTTTCCAGATTAACCGCTCTGTCTGCCACTCTATCGCTGCCTGGTATTGCAATGGCAGCCTTCCTAACCACTTGGCAATTTCTGGCCATAATATATCTCTAAGCTGTGAATGTGTTGAAGCTGTGCAGGGAATGCGGGCATCGTAACGGGTACAGATAAACCACAAAACAAGCCATGATAATAAAGCTGTCTTGCCCGGCCCGTGACCGGATCGAATTGAAATATGACTTCCAGGCGACACAGCCTTTAAGACTTCCTCTTGCTGTGGTGTAGGTTCAGCCCTTATGGCTTCTGTTACGAAGTTAAAAACGCTGTGATACCACCTATCGATTACACCCTCTGTCTTAGCTGCCAGTGTCATTTTTTTTAGTTACTCTGTTTACGATTACAGTTAGGTCTATTGGCCCACCATCGTCCCCGGTAATTTGATGTTTTTCAGGAGCAAATAGCCCTTTGACCTTCAATGCCATTTCTAAATATTTACGCCTTATCTCCCAAGGGATAACTTCTTTTTCAGTTACAACGGTCCCCTGATGTGCAAAAAATTTGGTCTCAAGAGCCTGCAGTCCTTCAACCAAAAGGTTTTTTAATTTGGCATTAGAAAGAGCGTTTTTATCGATCCATTCTTCAATCTGGGGCAATAGTTTCCTATAGTTTTGACCTCCTATGTTTTCAAAGCACTCGGGGGACTTACACTTATACCCTGCTGCCCTGGCTGAAGCTGTAGCGTTCCCGAACGTGTCTTTATTGGTGTCGTTCAAGTAACACTTGAGCCATTTTCTCATTTTGGGCGATAATTTTTTACTCATTTCCGCACTTTAAATGTTTAGCAGGATTTTCTATTTTACAAATTCTATCTTCAATCTTCCTCACCTCATTTTCGCTAATTTCGACCAAATTTTGCACCCTGACTGCACCCACTCCTAAAAAATATAACATAACTTGTTGATATTATTAATGCCACCATCAAACTAATTCTTTGATTCTACCCCATTAGATCTTCCAAAACATCATCCACAAGGTGGTTGAGATCCTCCTTTTTGTTGACTCGATATCCTTCCAGCCAGTCTTCAAATTCAGACACTCGGACAAGAATTTTACCTTTCAGCTTAAAATATGATAAGCTGCCGGACTTCAGATACTCCCTGAGTGTAGGTATCCCAAGGCTTGAATATTCACTCAATCCTCGGAGGTCGAGGTACTTAGCTCTGCGGCTAATTACAGGTTCTATGTTATCCGGTAAAATCATCGTCTATACGTCTGTTAGGGCCTCTTCAGCTATTCCTATTAGCCTTTTAACATGCTCAATTTCTGACTCTAAGACTCTCCTTTTGTCTGCAAGCTTTTTCCCAGCCTGCCAGGTTCCGTCCGTTTCCGGCAATTCTGAAAGTTTGCCACGTGCATCTTGAATACGCTGTTCAAATCCTCTGATGTCTTCCTGGATATCCTCATCGGTTAATACGAGCATTTAAATCCCCTGTTTTTATTTTGCCCACCATCCACCACGTCTCCGGGGCTCGGTCCAGAGACACACCAAAAAGTTAAAAGTTGCCAGTTGCCTACCCCTAAAGGGGGGTATGGCAACTTTCTGTGGCCTAAAAAATATTTCATTATCGTTTGTAATTTCAAGAACTTGTTGGATACGAGTTGCCAAAAGTTGCCTTGAAAGTTGCCAGAAATCGAGTTGCCTAAGTTGCCTTGAAAGTTGCCTTGAAAGTTGCCTAAATTTCTCATCCATTTATTGCCATAAATCCCGACTGTGTGAGTTCATTTTTTGGTGTCAAAAGACCGTCCTTAATTGACTGTTTGCGAATTTTACTAACAGTTCCCTTGTGGATACCAAGAGTGTCTTTAATATCCGTTTGTGTCATGCCTTCATCGAGTAGTCTTAAGATTTCGTTTTTGGTTTCCTTCCTGACACTGTTAAACGTCCAGACATGGTTTTCTGATTCATCCAGAATGAACTTAAACTCTGTGTCGCTAATTAGGTTCAATCTGCTTGTCTGTATTCTGGCTTTGCCAAAATGCACTATAAACCGAGCTCCGTCATCAGATGTATAATCATACGGCTTTTTAAGCATAATGCTTGTGTCGAGATTATCTTCACGAGCTGAAGTTCCCCGCTGGCCGCCGACTTTATTTGTATGGTGCGGCATAATAGTTGCTATCCCTGCAAACCTCAGTTCTAAAAGCCATGAGTTGATTGGGTCCCAGTCCTTTTTACTATTTTCATCCAGCCCGCTTGAAAGTGACGCCAGGTTATCGGCTACCCATAACTTGATTTTCCGTGTTAAGAGAATCTGTTTCATTTTCTGCCGCCATGATTCATTTGCAAGATGTGCTCTTGGCAAACCGAGTTGATTCGCATAGGCATCTGAATAAATATAAAGCGGGTTTTTCCGGTCCGTATAAAGCTTTAGATTTTCAATTCGTTCATGGTCATCTGATACGGTCATCTCACCGTCTAAAAATAAACAAGGAACGGATTTCTTGCATTCCCACGGGCCGAGATTTTCCCCTCTGGTAACTGCATCGAGCACACCAAGTGCAAACCATGTCTTTCCGGATCCGCGCCAACCTGATACAAGATTTATTGAATCTTCTTTTAACCACGGGAACAATAACTCCTGTCTTTCAGGAATATCTAATTGATAGAAATCGCTGGCTGACATGATGATATCGTCAATGGTGACTTTTTTCGGGGGTTGATATGGTTTGGCCTGGTCGATCAGGATTGAAAGACGTTCTGCAGCCTGTTCTTTATCGGCAAACGTTGCGATAAAATCCGACATATCGCCTTTGCTTGGCAATCCTGGAAGGTCTATCCATTTAAGGCTTTTGGTATTGCCGTTTAAGGACTGAGCAACCCTCGCCATATGCTCCCGGCCTTCGTTATCGTTATCAGGGATTAGAACGATATTCTTACCGTTCAATGGCTCATTATATTCAGGCTTCCATTTCTTAGCACCCATGGGGCTTGTTGTAGCTGTAAAGCCGATATTTGAAAGGTTGTCTGCATCCTTTTCGCCTTCAACGATCAAGATTTCATTAGCCTTTGAGATTTCCGGGAGTCGATAAAGTACAGGTTCAATCCCTTTCAGGTTCCATGTCCATTTGCCATTATTGCCAGGCTGTCTTTGCCTGAAGTCTTTAGGTTCCATACGGCAAACCTGGAAAAGCAAATTTCCATCAGCGCCATGGTAATCATACGTTTTAATAACCCGTGATTTCTGTTGCTCCCAGGATACTCCAAAATCATCAGAAATACCTTTGAGGATCTTGCTAAAGTCTCGCCGAGTATCTAGGTTGCTTATTTTTCCATAGAAATGGAAGATATCTCCTTTTTTCCCGCAGCCATGACAATAATATTTACCCGTTTGAACATTGACGCTTAAGGAAGGATTTGAATCCTGATGGAAGGGGCATAAGGCTTGATATTCATCACCGCCAATAGGTTTGATATTTTGAAGATACTTTTCAAAGAACGATTTTAAATTGCCTGAAAAATGATTTAGTATTTTGTTTTTCATCCCGAGCCTTTAAGATTTCTATTTCTCAATAACCGTTAACAACCAGTCAACCATACGGCTTCTCTTATTTGTATATGGTAATGACGTGATGATTGTTATCAGCCATGAATAAAACCACTTGATGATCATCTTCATATGATCACTTATTAGCGGTAAGTGTTTCATCTATCTCACAAAGATGCTTTTTTATTTTTTGATAGACTCTGTCCGCTTCTTCTTCGATCGTCTCTGTGAAGGCCATTACGCGTACGGCTTGGACACCCGAAGAATTTATTTCAACTGATAACAAGGTTTGATTTGACATTTTTGGAGTCCTCCTTTTTTGTGCTTAATAAAGATGGTTAATAAGTACGAAAAAGGCAAAAATCGGATACCAAAAATTTTGGAAGAAGATAGAAAAAATGAACTACCCCGCAGCAGAGCTGCGAGGTATCAAAATGAATTTTTACCTTATTAACCCCGATGCAGAGCATCGAGGAATTCTTTCGATTAAAATATGAGGGGAGTTATGGAATAAACTTAGGTGAGCTTAAATGGGTTTCTGTGTCTTGGGGCTTTTTTTCTTATATAATATTTATGCTTTTTTACCATTGCTTCAGAGATTCCCATCTGTTCAGCAAGTTCCTTACCGGAATAATCAGGATTCTTGTGCCAGACTTTAAGAAATTGTTTGGTTTTAGGAGGTAATTCTTCAACGAATTTTTGATAAATTTTTTCAAAATTATTATAATCTTGTTTATGCTCAAGCAATTCATCCGGCTTTGACTGGAATGGGAAATTAATTGTTTGAAGCTCTTCTGAATCGATATTGTATGTATCACCAATCTGTTCAATTTCTTTTCCGTCTTCACTGTCTATTACAGCATCTTTAAAAAAACCATTTCTCGGATCTCTTTTTTTTGCGTAAAGATGATCAGATAGATGACCACAAAAATATTCTAGCCTTTGCTTTAAATATCCAGCTAAAAAACCATGTTCATCTGGGTTATATTCAAGCAGCAGTTCAAAAAATTTAATTTCTATTTCCTGACGGCCTTCATACCACCTAACTCTATCATCGGCTAAACCATAATCACATAAACTTTCAAGAAAGTTTGAGATTCTACGCGACTGTTTTTTGATTAATGGTTTATATTTTTCTCCAAGTGAACAATCGATTAATTTCTGTCTTTTGCCATTTAGTTCAATACTAATACTATATCTATGCGTTGAATATTCCTTTTTGTAAACTTTCTCAAAATCTTGGAGTCTTACAAAAGAAGCGTTCCCGAATGAGATATCTCGGCTATGATGAGATTTTTGAAGCAATTCAACGGTATAATTTTCAAAGTAGTTCCTAAGAAATTGTATAAATAGTTTTTTATTTATAGGCGGCAGAAGACAAATTAAACAGATGTCTTCATGAACCGTATCAAAATTATCAGATTTTCGCGTATATTCTTCAATGAAATCTGGAAGGGAAAAATAATTTACCTCTTTGATTTGGTCTTCAGTTTCTTCCCGGTAAAACACAGAATGTGCATTAATTAGGTCATTAATCGGGATATTATAACCGGCTTTTTCTGCTCTCCATTTATGAATTGTAACCTTGGCATTAATATAAGTGGAAAGTCTTATAGCATCATAAAATATACGACTCTCATAATCCGCAGAAGTTTCTATGTTGTTGATATGAAAGAAATCAGATTTTGAAATATGTCCCTTTTTTATTAGTTTTAATCTTGATTTATAAAATTCATTTGGATCTTTGCTCAGCAAGTCTTTTTCAAAACAAAAAGTCCACATTTTATTCAATATAGGATCACTGCGTACAGTCTTATGATAGAATTTTCTAAAATCATCCTCTCTTTCGACAAGTGCGTTCCTAATAAAGTCCCCCAAATTGGTTGTTTCGGGTTGCATTATACTACCTCTTAAGGCGTTACAGGCAAATGGAAGTTTAAGTTGAGAATCTTACAAATTTTTTCACAAAGCCTTTCTGATGCAGTCCATCCACCAGTACATTCAGGGCTCAAACAAAGGGTTAATACGACTATCGATGCATCCTGAACTTTTTTCCCGATAGCCGAAAAAACTGAATTTATATAATCGTCGGATAACATCACAATTTCAGATTCATTTTGTTTATAAAAAAAATAATCCAAATCAACATTTAAAATCCATTTGTTTTTACTTTCTGAAATCCAAAATTCGAGATTGTTTGGTATTTCCCAGATATCTATATTCCTGACATTCTGGAATCTTGGGGAATCTCCCTTTTTGTGTGTTGCAAAATAACACTCATCAATAATAGGGCTATATATCTCTAAGAATAGCGAAAGATAATTATCCCAACTAAATAAAGGCACCATGCCATGGTCAGATTTGTAAGTTTTGATGAGATACTCATTAATGGATATATCTTTCAGGTTCGGCAGGTTTTCTTTCCATTCTTCAATGCGGCTATATAGGGTATCTGAATGCCTATCAATGTGAACAATATTATACTTTTTAGATTGATCAATGTGTTGAAGCCAGCACCACAAAGCCGCCCTATGATTATCCATGATATATATAGGGCCATCGCACCATAGAAAATTTTGTTTAAATGCCCCTGAATTTTCTCTACCCTTGAAGGGAACAATCCAACTTTCAGTCATTCTACCCTCTACTGATTATGAGGTTTTTCAATGTTAAGAGAACTTAAAAACTCAATTTCCAGAATATTTTCCTTGGGAATGGTATTTCCCTCACCGTCAAAGCAGGTGTTGGAATCCATTATTAGTTTCTTATTATTAGTTACCAAATATAAATAATAGACAGCAGGCCTTAAACACCAATTGCCATTGGGAGTTTTTTCAAGAAATTTCACGATACATGGTGAAGTGGCTTTTAATATAAAGTCATACAGTTTGATATTATAGGTTTCATAATATGCGTTGCAAATATCCTCAACGATTTCTGGTAGCCACAAATAATCGTGATTACCCATTTCTTCTGACCTAAAGGCCGTTTCTCTAACGAGCATCGCATATGGTCCCCAGTAAAATTTGTTAGGGGCTTTCAACTTGTAATGATAGTTCTTCACACCGCTATTTTTCAGCTCTTGAAGTCGCAAATAATGTTCTGTGTTCTCAAATATCCTTAATAGAGTTCCCCAAATAATCTCCAGTGCTTCACCAAGAGGTAAAATACCCTGATGAAATTTATTGTTAGGAAGTGTTCTTGTTAAGTGAAACCAACATATCTCTGAAACTTTTTGTGGGGGGGACCAAAACTTTCCTCAAAGTTTTGAAAAAGGAACCGGTCCGCCGGAATACCGAGGGAAGTATTTTCATAAAATCTTTCTAAATCAAATCCTTCTAAAAATTCGACCAAATCATTCCCGACAACATTGTAAATGGTCTCCAGGGAAGTGATTGTAGTATCTTTTGTTTCGCAATCGAGACGCATATCGTTTTTTCGCTTCCTTAAGCAGAATATCGGATGCACTTTTAACAATTGAAGATACCAAAAGGGGATCAAAACCTCAATACCAATAAAAAAGGACAGAACCGAATCGGCTCCGTCCTCTTTCAAATTTTGGGTGCACATAGGGTGCATTTGACCTTGACGATTCATTACGATTTGTTACAATTCATTAAACGCTAACCCTTGATATTGCTATAACGCCTTGAAATAACTACGCTCCAATTCAAGCACGACGTTTGATTGTGGTCTGGTTTGCCTTTGAGATATTTGTTACAATTGATAGGCCCGATTCGTTCGGGCCTTCTTTTTGAACATCCCGCCTCTTATTTCTTTTCGAATTCTGCCGGCAGCTTGCCTTGTTATTTTGACTATATAAAAAACCACCTAATTTTTAAGTAATATATTACATAATCCTCACGATTGTCGTTATAACTTCATCATTGTTGTCATTAGCAAAATTTTTCTATCTATATGATCTTACTACACTTTATTTATTAAATGCATTAAACAGATTGCTTTTGCACGATATTTGCATTTAATGGCGATTAAAATTCTTTATATAACGATAACAAGCGGTTATGATCCTGAAATATTGATAAAATCCGGTCCCAGATTCCGCAACCATGCTGCTTTTAGGCTCCGGCATATTTGGTCTTGCAGGTGTTGGGCGAAAAAAAAATATTGAGAAAGTAGTTATTATGGACAGAAAAATATTACTCGATAATGGCGGCAGGCGCTCAAGGATTGATCGCCGTAGATTTTCCTATGCTGTACACATTCCTGAGCGCAGATCCAGTATAGATCGTAGAAAAGGTTTAGAAAGACGCGGTGACAAGAGAAAATACACAAAACATATTATAGAAAAGGAGCAGCAGGAGCAAGCCGTTTGAAGAAGAACTCCGTCAAAGGGGGCTATAGCCTTATTTTCTGCGACGTCAAAAAGACGTATCACACCGGGAAAATTTTTTCTTGTCCGCCTCTGGCGGGAAGGTAAAATCATAATCCGGATGCGAAACTTGAATTAAAACATGTTTTTTTCAGGGGGGCGCCGCTCGGGGACATATTTATGGGGAATTTTATTCTGACTCCACTCTGTTGAAACATAAAGGTTGCAGTAGCAGCTCCCGTATTCTTCGACATCCGGTTTCCGGTAAACGCATGGGCAGATAATGTCCCTGTCATTTTCTTTACTCCCGGAAGCCAGTCTGCAAGGACAGGCCATATAGCCATACCGCTCTTTATTGGTAATCAGCGCCTCCAGCAGTTCAACTACCCGTTTTTTATCAATGTTAAAATAGAACCCCTTTGGTTCCTGATTTTTTTTTAACATTTCATAAAGTTTTTCGACTTCCATTACAAACCCAGCGCCTCCTTGATTTTTTCTTCTTTAAACCCTACAATGACCGTATCTCCAATGATGATGGTCGGAAAAGAGCATTTCGGGTTGAATTGTTTAACGTCATCCAGTATGGCCTGACGTTCATCTCCTTCTAAAAGATCAACATCGACAAATTCATACAAAACGGTGCAGTCACTTAAAAATTTTTTGGTCGATTTACAGTGACTGCAAGTGCTCAAAGAATACACTTTAATCGGTTTTTCAGACATGTGAATTTCCTTTTATACGGATTTGACTACAATTTTTCTTGGCATCACTGCCATTGGATTATAGAATCTTGCCGCCTTTGGTTAAGTTCGTTTAAAGTTAAAAGAAGGTGTCTACTCATAAAGATTTTTGCAAGTTTGTAATGCTAATAAAGGCCAGTATCCTAACTTCTGGTATTCTTCATCTCATATTCAGTGAAATTTTACAACAATCTCTTCAAAGGTTTTTCGCCATTTGGGTGGAGCCAGTTCCACACCTTCCTTGAAATGTCCCACGGCCAGCAAAAGAGGGATCCAGTAATTGTCCGGTATGTTGAACGCCTTTTGAACCGCTTCATGATCAAACCCGTCCATGGGATGGGTATCCAATCCCAGATTTTTGGCAGCCAGCATAAGGGCCATGGCAAAAAAGCCGGTATTTTTACAGGCAAAAGCTTGCTGCCTCTCGTCGCTTTCGCCGTAAAGGGATGTGCAGGCGTCTAAAAACCATTGTCGCTGCTCTTCTGTCATGGATCCGGCCTTTACCATTTCCTGAAAATTCTTATCCGCAAACCGGTTCCCTTCTTTCCAGCCATCCCGGTCCGCCAGCACAATGAGCGTAATCGGGGCCTCGCTGACTTTAGGCTGGTTCCATGCCAGTTCCTGAAGACGTTTTTTTTCTTCAAGATCTCTTAAAATAATCAAGCTCCAGGGTTGAAGATTAAAACTTGACGGTGCTTTCGCGGCAGTCTCAATGATTTGTTTTATTATTTCATCCGGAACATCTTTATCCGGATCAAAAAAATTAACGGCACGTCTATTGGTGATAACATCGTAAAAATCCATGGTTGCCTCCTATCCTTTAAAAATATATTTGATGGGTCGAGAAATTATTATTCTAAAACCTTATTTTAAGCGGTTATAAGCGGAATGGATAATTTTTTTTTCAATTTAGCAAGCTCTTGACGGCTTCGGGGTCCGTCACCGGCGGCTTGCATGTTTTGTCTGTACAAACATAAGCCGTTGTTTTGTTGTCGATCTTTTTAACCGATGCGATAAATGGAAGATATTGGGCCAGCCTGTTTTGGGTGGTGTCATTATCCACCAATATCACAATTTTCCCAGGATAATACACTGAATTTACGGTTTTCAGCATGGATCGCGTTTCCGCAGTGTTCCGTTCTCCGGCAATAATCACTTCCACCGGTTGGGTCAGTGATGTGATCAGAGCAACCAGAAGCTCCGGTGCCGAATCCGGCTGAGAATGAATTCTTGCCAAAATACTTTTAAAAGTTTGCTCCACTACGACCGGATATTCCTTTGAATCGGCAAACCTTGCAAGGCGTAATCCATTCGACACCGCCACCGATCCAGCTGAAGGTATTACATTGTCCGTATCCTCCTTGATCCGCAGATCGATTTGTTTGTCATGTCCTTTTCGGGTCATAAAAAAACCACCGTTTTCTGCATCGTAAAACAGCTTTATCTGCTCGTCCATCAGTTTAAGTGCCCATTCGATCCAGCCTGGATCAAAATCGGCTTCATAAAGGTCTATTAAGCCCTGGATTAGAAAAGCATAGTCATCGGCCATACCGGCAATTTTTCTTTCCCCCTGACGCCACCTCCTGAAAAGCGTTTTTTCCTTGACATCATAAAGATTTTTTCTCAAAAATCCCGCCGAATTTCTTGCTGCTTCAAGGTATCTTTTTTCTCCCAGCACCTGGTAAGATCTGGAAAGAGCGGATATCATCAGTCCATTCCACGAGGTCAAAATTTTGTCATCAAGATGCGGCCGGGGTCTTTTTGAGCGTGTCGCCAGAAGTTTTAATTTCGATTCTAAAATTAAAGTTTCGACGTCTTCGTTTGGCATGTTGAACTTTTTGGCAACTTCATCAATGGAATGCGCATTAAAGAGAATATTTTTTCCTTTAAATTCATTAAAAGGATCCATCTCGGCATTACCTTCGGGTTTTACGCCATAGCGATATGAAAATATTTCTCCTGGACCGTCACCCAACAGATCGTTAATCTTTTTTTGTTCCCACACATAGAATGCGCCTTCAGCTTTCTTTTTGTCTGTATCCTTTAAATTTTTTCCAGTAGGAAGACTGTCTGCATCTTCAGCCGAATAAAAACCGCCGTCAAGGTGGGTCATATCTCGCAGAACATAATCCGCCGTTTCCCTGGCAATTTTCCCAAAAAACCTGTCACCGGTAATCAAAAAAGCATCCAGATAATTTTTTAACAGCTGGGCATTGTCATACAGCATTTTCTCAAAGTGGGGGACATGCCATTTGGCGTCCGTGGAATAGCGATGAAACCCGCCTCCCAATTGATCATAAATGCCGCCGTTTGCCATGGCACGCAGCGTCGCATCGCCCATTAAAAGAGCAGTTTTGTCTTTTTTGCCAACAGTTTTGGCGTAAAAATGATAGGCAAATAAAAAATTCTGAATGGATGGAGACGGAAACTTGGGTGCCGGGCTGAACCCCCCCAAATGATTATCGAATCTCGAGGAAAAGGCACCTAGAGCCTTATCTATCACATCTGTATTGATAACGCTGACTTTTGACGTCCATGATAATGCATTGGCAATACTCTCTTTAAGATTCGAACTGAAAGATTGAAGCTTGTCCCGCTGGGAAGGATCCTTCCAGGCATTGGCGATGAGTCTTAGAATATCCGGCCATGCCAGACTCCCCTGCCTTGGCGTTGGAGGAAAATACGTGCCGCCGAAAAACGGCTTGAGATCCGGTGTTAAAAACACATTCAATGGCCATCCTCCGGAACCGGTTATGGCGGTTACAGCGGTCATGTAAATTTTATCAAGGTCCGGCCGTTCTTCTCGATCCAGTTTAATACAGACAAAATTGGTGTTCATCAGCTCAGCAATGTCCGGATTCATAAACGATTCCTCTTCCATAACATGACACCAGTGGCAGGTGGAATAACCGATGGACAGAAGAATGGGCTTATCTTCTTTACGTGCTTTTTCCAGCGCTTCGTCTCCCCAGGGATACCAGTCCACAGGATTGTATGCATGTTGGAGGAGATACGGGCTTTTTTCATGGATGAGGCGGTTTGGTTTCGATTGATGTTCAGCCATTGTCTTATCCTTATTTTCACTGGCAATTGCAGGAATGCTGAAACTTATAAAAACAACCACTATAATAAAATTGAGCATTGATTTAAAGATCATAATAACAGGCCCTTAAAACCATTAGAAATTAAACTGCTCAAGTTTCGCTCCCGAATTATGATTTTACTTTAAAAAACTTTTCCAGCCTGCTGTATTTTATTGGCATTACCAAAGATTTTTAGTTCAAAACATGAGAAAGTGCCTTTGGACAACTTAACTCTTTAATAGATAATAAGATGTATTTTCAACTTGACAAGGAACAATGTGGCACTTTATCATTAATGGTAATAGTTAAAAATGACGTCCTTGTTCTCCAGACCGGCTGTTCTCAGATTGCACTTGCCAAGGCCGGATTAACCACCCCTGAAGCGGCAATTCTCGCTGGACCGGGTTTACATGAAGTCTGTGAAACGGTTGGGATGCCCCCGGTTCTGGGTATCGGTTCTTGCGTAGACAACAGCCGGATTCTTATTGCAGCTTCCGCCATGGTCAAAGAAGGGGGGCTGGGACACAGCATCGCTGACCTACCTGTGGCGGGCGCCGCTCCCGAATGGATGAGCGAAAAAGCCATAACTATTGGGCAATATTTTGTCGCCTCAGGTGTATATACTGTTTTCGGCGTAACCTTCCCCATCGTTGAAGACACCAAGTTCCATAAACTCCTGTTTGAAGGACTGGAGGAACAGGGTCTTGGGAAATGGGGTTTTACACCTGATCCCTATGAGATGGCGAGAATGATGATTGCACATATCGATAAAAAGAGAAAAGAGCTCGGCATTGACAAAGCCAGGGATAGAGTTTTGATGGATATGGCGGATCGCCGGGAAATGGAGGCAAAATATCAGCAGGCTTAGTCCGATGAAACATCGGATCATCATCAATTAAAAAAGGCTCCTTTTAGGAGCCTTTTTTAATTGTAACTTATCGTTGGGCAGCATCAGGGCGATCGGCCAAAAACCGGTATAACGTGGCCCGGCCTACACCCAAGATTCTTGCAGCCTTTGCCTTGTTACCACCGGTTTTTATTAGTGCGGCTTTTACGCTTTCCAGATTTAGCTTTCTCGAAGCTCCGCGAGAAGGGCCAAGGATACTCTGATTTTTGAGTTCCATAGGAAGATTTTTGGGAAAAATCGTATCACCACTGCAATTCACAATGGCGAACTGTATGGTGTTTTGCAACTCCCGAACATTGCCCGGCCAGTGATACCCCATCATTGCGGAAACCGCTTCCTTGGAAATTTTCGGTGGCACATTTTTATGCATCTCTCCGGCTTCCTTTAAAAAATGATCCACAAGCAGCGGGATGTCGTTTCTCCGTTCACGAAGTGGTGGAAGATGGATAGGAATAACATTGAGCCTGTAAAATAAATCCTTGCGAAATGTTTTTTGCTGAACTTCCTTTTTGAGATCCTTGTTGGTGGCACTGATCACCCTGACATTCACATGAGCCGTATTTTCTCCCCCGACTTTTTCAAACATACCATCTTGTAAAAAGCGTAAAAGCTTTACCTGCATCTGTCTCGAAAGTTCAGCGATTTCGTCAAGGAAAATTGTTCCTTTGTCAGCCAGTTCAAAACGTCCTTTTTTTTCCCGAAGGGCACCTGAAAAAGCGCCTTTGACATGACCGAACAGTTCGCTTTCAATGAGACTCTCCGGCAGCGCTCCGCAATTTATCGGAACAAAGGGTGCTCCGCTTCTGTGACTTTCATTATGAATGGCACTGGCAACCAGTTCCTTGCCGGTACCGGTTTCACCCGATATATGTACCGGATAATCGTAGCCGGCAACATCCCGGATTTGTCGGAAAACCGTCATCATTTTGCTGTCTTTGGCGATAATGCCTGAAAAGCTGGTCAGTTCATGGGCTTTTATAGAAAGGTTTAAAATTTCGGTAACATCTACAATTGAAGCAAGTACACCGAAGTTCCGACCGTTTTTATCTCTTATCATCGTGACAGACATTTCAACGCGTCGGGATTCACCGTTTTTTGTCCCAACATTGATCAAATATTCAGTCTTATCTTTAAAAGCAGGTTTGATGCCGGAAAATGAACATTGTCCTCCGCAAAAAGGTTCTCCAAAAACTTTATGGCAATCTTTGCCCAGAACTTCTTTCCTATTGTAACCGGTTATTCTTTCGGCTTCCTTATTGAAATAAAAAATATGGCGGTTCAAATCATGGGCAATGATACCGATCTTGAGGTTGTCAAGAACGCGCTCCAGATTTTTTTTGTCAGCGAGTATTTTTGATATCATGGCTTCGGACATAATGGGATAGATATAAGATATCAGTACTTTTTTGTCAAAGATTATCTATATCCATATCGTCTCTGATCCCAAACCGGGTCAGTACAAAGTCATATTTTACCGGATCATCAGGAATAATTTGTCTAAAACCGGTTGTTATCTCAAGGGCGGTGCGCATGTTCGCCTGTTGCTTTGTGGTAAAACCCAACTTCAAACTTATCTTGTGCATGTGAGTATCCAGCGGAATGATGAGTTTTGACACAGGCACACCATGCCACCCACCGGGATCGACACGGTCCTTTCGGACCATCCATCTTAAAAAAAGATTCATCCGCTTGCAGGCACTTCCTTTTTCAGGCAAAGCAATAAGGTGTCCGGGGTTACTGTTCCCGACTGTAAGCGCCGTTGCAAAAAAATTCAGGGCAGGAATGACGGTCCTGTCATCATCAGATATCGCACGAACAAAACAGTCGTTTAATGAGCCATATTGGTCGATGACGTTTTTTGCACCCTGAAGTAATGCCGCAAGATGATCTCCATTGGCAAACCTGTGTTTAAATCCCTTGAAAACTTCACACATGGATGAATGCGTCGATTCCTTGAGAAACAGATGGGGAGAGGGTGTCATCACGTCAAGGACACATGAAATGCTTTTTAGTATTTGTTTCACCCTGCCATAAGCCAGGGAAGATGCAATCAATCCGACAATCTCCCGGTCTTTAATATCTCCGTATAAACAAAGAAACTCAATCGGATCCGGATGAATATATTTTGGTTGATTATATCTTTGATATAAATTTTCCAGTTTGCATTTAATGTTTTTTTGGGGCATTTTTATTCAGGCTTGTCAAACATGGGTTTTTTCATATATATACTCGGGTTGAGTGGTTCAACGTTCACCGTTCCAGGCTGAAAAACTCTAACTGGCTCAAATCAAAAAGATTTCGCCGCATAGCGGTGATAAGAATGTTTCACCCGATGGGTGAAAGAGGCTAATCGGCACATTATATAACAAAGTGAGAGCTGACAAGTAATCACAGCCTTTGAACCCTAAACCTTGAACCGATCACTTTATATTATGGAATTCTGATGAAAAACAAAACAAATAACATACATTCCCTCTTTTTTGAAGAAAAAGAAGTCATACTTGTGGGCACAGCACACGTATCCAAAGAGAGTGTTCAACTGGTCAGCGATATCATCGAGACGGAAAAACCGGACACGGTCTGCGTCGAACTGTGTGACGCCAGGTATCAGTCTATTCGCCAAAAAGATAAATGGCTGGATACAGATATCATCAAAGTTATCAAAGAGAAAAAATCCTTTTTACTGTTGTCCAATCTCCTTCTGGCATCTTTCCAAAAACGGATCGCCGATAAATTTGATATTGTGCCTGGAGCTGAAATGATTAAAGCCATCGATGCCGGTGAAGCCGTCGGTGCAGATATACATCTAGCCGACAGAAACATTCGCATCACCCTGGCGAAAACCTGGCGTGCCATGGGATTGTGGGGCAAAATCAAGCTTCTGTTTCAACTGGTTTTGTCAATGGGTGAAATCGGAGATATCAGTGAGGAAGACATTGAAAAAATGAAACAGGAGGATGTGCTTGAGACACTCCTTGCCGATGTTGGAAAGTCACTTCCTGTTTTAAAGGATATCCTGATCGACGAAAGGGATCAATACCTGACCCACAAAATACGAACAGCGCCAGGGAAAAAGATTGTTGCTGTTGTAGGTGCCGGTCATGTTCCTGGCATTAAAAAATACTGGGACGCCGAAATCGATATTGAACGCTTAAATCAGATCCCACCCAAAGGAAAACTATCCGGCATTTTAAAATGGATCATTCCTTTAGGTATACTTGTCCTCTTTGTACTGGGTTTTTATTATGGCGGAACCCATGCAGGAGCAGATATGATCACATGGTGGGTGATGGCAAATGGTATTCTTGCAGGTCTTGGCGCGGTCATCGCTCTGGCTCATCCGTTTACAATTCTGTCTTCAATTCTGGCCGCTCCCCTAACCTCTTTAAACCCTATGATTGCAGCGGGCTGGGTTTCAGGACTTGTAGAGGCCTTTTTAAGGAAGCCGAAGGTCAGGGATTTTGAGAATTTGCCCAATGACATCATCTCCATAAGAGGTTTCTGGAAAAACAAGATCACCCGTATTCTTCTGGTGGTGGTTTTTACAAACCTGGGCAGCTCAATTGGCACCTTTGTTGCCATCCCATTAATGCTAAAAGTATTGTAACTCAAGTTTCACACCCTTAATTTTTAGCAATACCGGCACAGAGCAACTGGCCGGAAATATTTTTTTAAGGTAAAATCATATGGAGATGTCAGTTATGAACCAAGACATTCGTATCGGCGCACTGATATCCGGAAGCGGAACAAACCTCCAGGCCATCATGGATACCTGTGAAACTGGGCAGATACGCGGAAGCATCGTATTCATCGGAACGGACAATCCTGGTGCCGCCGGCCTTAAAAAAGGTGAAAGATTAAAAATTCCTTCTTTTGTTGTTGATTATGGCTCGATTATTCGACGTTTTAAAAAATCGCCTGAAAAAGTAAAACTTCCGGACGATTTTGATTTCAATGAAATCCTTTCAAAGCAAACCCTCTACCCGGCAGATGCCGATAAGCAAAAGATGAAATCCTTTTTTACCACGCGGGCGATTGCCGAAGCAACACTCCTTGACAAAATGAAAAATTATCCGTTTGACCTTCTGATACTGGCTGGTTTTATGCGGAATCTGACGCCCTATTTTATCGACAGGGTAAATACGGTTCCCGACCACCCTAAAATAATGAATATTCACCCCGCACTTCTTCCGGCGTTTCCCGGTATTGACGGATATGGAGATACGTTTCGTTATGGATGCAAAATCGGCGGATGTACGGTCCATTTTGTCGATTACGGCGAAGATTCCGGTCCCATTATCGGTCAAAGAGCTTACACGATATCAGAAGATGACACCATAGAATCTGTCTGGGAAAAAGGCTTGAAACTGGAATGGGCGCTTTATCCGGAATGTGTAAAACTGTTTGCCGAAGGCCGCCTTAAAACCGTCAGGATGTCATATGTTCTTAACAGCGGAGAAAAAACACACAGGACTATAGTGAAGATTTTGCCCTCGCCGAAAGGATAGCAAATAGTATCTTACTTAAGCTTAGGTTAAAAAAGGAGAATACTATTCATGTCGCATGGCGCTGATTCCGTGAAAAGTATCATTTTTGCTTTATGTGCCAATCTGGCCATCGCTGTCTCAAAACTTATCGCGGCAGCTGTTACGGGTTCCGGTTCCATGATGGCTGAATCCATTCATTCATTGGCGGACAGCGGCAACCAGCTTCTTTTGCTACTGGGTATCAAAC
>CAXMTB010000049.1:0-19231 GCA_964195835.1 uncultured Nitrospinaceae bacterium
ATGATATATTTATCTCCAAGTTTGGGGAGAAGGTCTTTCAGGGTTTCAAGATAGAGTCTCCTTTTGGTTACATCTTTGGCCTTTGCATATTCCGCATAAAGCGAATTAAATCTGGCAGCATCACCTTTGGCCCGGTTGACCCGATCCAGCGCGTATCCTTCGGCAGCTTTAATAGTTCTTTCAGCTTCACCTCTGGCTGTAGGAATCGCTTTGTTATAATCCTCTTTGGCCTGATAGATCACTTTTTCTTTTTCCTGGGTGGCCTGGTTGACTTCGTTGAATGACGGTTGTACCGGACCGGGAACATTGGTCTTTTTCATTTCAATGGTTACAATATTAATCCCTGAGTCAGCGTTATCCATCTCCGCCTGCAAGACTTCCCTCGCTTCAATGGCGATCTCCTCTCGCTTGCTGATCACTTCGTTGATGCTCCTGTCACCCACAACAAGCCGCATGGCCGCCTCGGACATATCGATAAGGAGTCTTCGCACATCATGGACCTTAAACAAAAACTTATAGGGATCTTTTATTCGATATTGTACAATCCAGGGTACCAGAGCCACATTTAAATCTCCGGTCAACATGAGGGCAACATTTGTGCTCTCACCGCCGGCATAGGTACGTTTACGGGTATCTTCTGTCCGAAGAGAACGAAAGCCGAATTCCTCTTTATATACTCGGCGAACTTTGACTTTTGTCACCTTCTCGATTCCGGACGGCAGCTTGAAACTAAGGCCGGGTTGAGTCATGCGTACATATTTCCCGAACCGCTGGACAACGCCGACCTCGTCCACTGCAACGGTATAAAACGTGGACGAACCAAAAAATATAAGAGCGAAAAGAAGAATTAAAAGAGGGCCGCCGGGCAGTTTAAACTTTTTAAATTTTTCGACCAGGTCATCCATTTTAGGAGGAACCATTCCTCCTCCCTTTCCATCTTGCTGTTTTTTAAGTTTTTCCCAATCCCAATTCATAGATTTCTTTCCTGTTAATTTGTATTAAAATCCTTAAATCTCTTATTAATTTAAGTTACCAATCCTTTCAAGTCAAGTAAAAAGCAATCTATATGGGAATTGCCACTTTTAAATGGCGATCATTTTTGTGTCGATGATTAATGCGTAGAAAATTTCTTTCGATTTCGTCTAATTGATTCTTGACAATCTAATACATCACTTTATAGTTCCTTATACTATGGTAAAAAGTAAAAAAATTGGCGAGCTTGTGCACATCGGGGATATTTTAAACGGTGTCTTAAAAACCTGTCGAAGTGATTGCGATGAGGAGCTGTCAAAGGTTTGGAGTCTGTGGGAAAGCGCTGTGGGAGATGTCATCGCAAAAAATACCAAGCCAGAGGCTTTCAAGGGGAAACTACTCCTGGTCCTTGTAAACAGTCACCCATGGATGCACCAACTCCAATTTTTGAAAAAAGATATAATAAACAAAGTCAACCAAGCATTGGGGAAAGAATTGGTACAAGATATAAAATTCAAAATCGGACCGGTATAATTAAGATGAAGTCGCTGACCAAAGATTCCTTCTTTAACGGCTGCATACAGGTTAAGCAGAATCGGTCCGGCTATCGTTTTTCTATTGATGCTGTTTTACTGGCTCGGCATGCCGATCCGAGCCCAAATGATACCATCCTAGATTTGGGCACAGGTTGTGGCATTATTCCCATGATACTGGCGTATCGTAATCCCGAAGTCAAAATTTACGGTATCGAGGTGCAGACGGAACTTGTCGATATCGCGAACCTCAATATTACAGAAAATGGTATGGACGATCAAATTACCATCCTTTGCAGGGATATGAAAACACTAAAACTAGAGGATACTTCCGGGCCAGTGGATCTGGCCATCAGTAACCCGCCTTTCAGAAAGTCAAAATCCGGTAGGATCAACCCGAATCAGCAGCGGGCAATTGCACGGCATGAAATTAAGACGACGCTTTACGATGTCGTTGAAACTGCGCGCAGGATGTTAAAAACTTCCGGAAGGTTTGTCATGGTCTACCCTGCCGGACGTATGACGGATATTCTTACCCAAATGCGCGCTTCCGGAATAGAACCCAAGTCGATTCGAATGGTACATTCAGGAAAAAACACCGAGGCAAAGATGATTCTCGTTGAAGGAAAAAAGGGAGGACGTTCAGGACTAAAGATCGGTTCGCCCCTGATCATTTATCAGGAGAACGGTTCTTATTCTGATGAGGTTGAAAAAATATTTAAGCCCTGATCCGAAGGGGCATTAATCCAGCTTATTCATCACCTGGCCGGCAATTACTTTTGGGAAAAAATAGGTTGCCTTACGAGGCATAATAAGGCCGGCTTCGGCAATATCGCGTACCTGCTGAATTCTTGTTGGATTTAGTATAAAAGCAATGTCATGTTTTCCGGCAAACACCGCATCTATGGCCTCTTTTGCAATGCTCGAATAGGCGATCAACTGCTCATTGTCAAGCCTGGCTTGATCAAAACCCAACAGTTCCATAAAAATAAGGCGGGTCAACACCGTCACGTCAATATTTCGAAGCACCTCCGGCAATTCATTACCAAACATATTTTCCATAACGTCGGGTTTGAGTATTAACAGGTGGAGTTCCGGACGATCTTTCGTGCAAACGCCGATACAATGCTTTGAAGTATTCGATTTGAGAATCGAGGTAAATTTTTCAAAATTTCCATTGTGTTGATCACTATCGTAAGGAAGCGTTATGATGTCAAAATAATCTTTCGCTTTTTGGATCAGCGATTCTCTTGTTTCGACTGGAACTTCGTTTAACATGCGGTGTGCGGGAAGAACAATTAGTCCTGGATCTTCCATGCTGCAAAGGTACATCATGACATAATTTGCTGGATGACTGCCGTTGAAATTAGAAGTACGGGCTGACAACCAATCTCTGTAATTAAGCGCTGTTTCGTAGCGATGGTGTCCATCAGCAATAAAAATCTTTTTATCCTTTAGGGCATCGGAAATATATTGGTGAACCGAATTATCGGTGATTCGCCATAGCTTATGCTTTTGTCCGGTTTTGTCCGTAAAAACAATATCCGCTGATTTGTCGCAGATTGCATGCTTTAGTTTATCATAAATGCGGTTTTCTTCATCGGAAAACAAAGAAAATATTGTGCTGAAATTAGCGTGGCATGCTTTCATCAGCTCAAGCCGCTCCGATTTTACCTTGGAAAAGGTTTTTTCATGCGGCAAAATAATACCCTTTTCAAATGGCTCAAGGCGAATCAGGGCAATCAAACCATAACGTGTCACCCGATTCCCGTCAAAGAGAAATTCCATCGACGTCAGGTAAAATGCCGGTTCTTCGTCTAACAAAATGATGTCATCTGATAACCATCTGTTCAGACATTCTGCTGCTCTAGTATAGCGGTTGTCTGTAGGGGTATCATTTTCGGTAGTTTTACCCAAAGTCAACCTGATGATATTATGAGGATGGCGTTCATGAAATTGAATCTGCTCCTGTTCTGAGATAACGTCAAAAGGAGGGGCCACAACATCTGCCAGATTGTGGATCTTACGAGTATTATAGAGGATTCCCTTGAAAGGGATGACTTCAGCCATGTTTAACAATTCCTTTTCGACACATTATTTTTACCTATTCAAACAAAAAGGAACTGATACTATAAAGGATTCTGTTATTCAAGGAATAAAATGCTCGGTGTTCACAAAAAATTAAATTCATC
This sequence comes from uncultured Nitrospinaceae bacterium, assembly GCA_964195835.1. GTDB lineage: Bacteria > Desulfobacterota > Desulfobacteria > Desulfobacterales > UBA11574 > UBA11574. The sequence goes on from CAXMTB010000049.1 coordinate 3,698, forward strand.
AAAACCAATATTCTTATAAAAAGATTTTGTAATTATTTCTTCATAGTGTCCATCCATAAATGAGGATTTTTGTTCAAGATCAAGGCATGCGAAAAAAATAACCGTCCCGTTGAAGTACCGGGACAAGCCGGAATATAATTGATATTCGGTGGATTTATCCGCCTCAGACGGATTATTTTTTAAACATAACCCAAGAGAAATAGGCTCCGCATTTCACAGGGCAAGCACAGAGACTTGTCCGCCTCCGGCGGATTGGGCAAAAAGACCATTTATGGATGGGCACTAAATAAAATAAGATTATTGACATGCCCTATTAAAAAAGTATATTGAACCTACCTGTATTTCAAAATTTAAAGGTGCTGGAGAGGTGGCCGAGCGGCTGAAGGCCCCGCTCTCGAAAAGCGGTATCCTGTCAAAAACGGGATCGTGGGTTCGAATCCCACCCTCTCCGCCATTGTTCAGCACCTTAAGAAATTGATATCACCCCCATTTTTTTTGGAGAGATGTCCGAGCTGGCCGAAGGAGCACGACTGGAAATCGTGTGTGCTGTTAATAGCGGCACCGAGGGTTCGAATCCCTCTCTCTCCGCCATATTAAAATCAGATAGAACATCGAAACATTAAAAAAACTCGCATCCTTAATTATGGAATTTCTATATGTCCTATCTTGTACTTGCGCGTAAATACCGACCCCAAACATTTGATGAGGTCGTAAAACAGGATCATATCACACGCACGTTAACCAACGCTATTTCAGCGGGTCGTGTCGCCCATGCCATCCTGTTTTCAGGACCGAGAGGAACCGGAAAAACCACGGTTGCGCGAATATTGGCCAAGTCCATGAATTGTAAAAATGGCCCCACACCGGTTCCATGCAATGACTGTAGGTCCTGCAGAGAGATCACCGCAGGGAATGCTGCAGATGTGTTCGAAATTGACGGCGCTTCAAACAACAGTGTTGATCAAATCAGGGATCTTCGTGAAAATGTCAAGTACATGCCCGCCCACAGTCTCTATAAGATATATATTATTGACGAAGTTCACATGCTCAGCATCGCCGCCTTTAATGCGCTTTTGAAAACATTGGAGGAGCCACCGCCCCACGTCATGTTTATCTTTGCTACCACAGAACTACAGAAGATTCCCATAACAATACTTTCAAGGTGCCAGCGACACGATTTCAGACGTATTGATGTTGAATCGATTTCCAAACATATGAAAAAGATTTGCGTCAAAGAAGATGTTGACATCGACGTTGGAAGTTTAGGGTTAATCGGACGTGAAGCAAACGGAAGCATGAGAGACGGCCTGAGCCTTCTGGATCAGGTCATGTCTTGCACACAAGGGGCCATTGAGCATGACCAGATTCTGGATATACTTGGCGTCATCGATCGAGACATTATTTTTAAAATATCAAGCGCTGTCTTACAGGGAGATATCACGGAAATTCTCGATATTCTGGACGAGGTGTATAGCGCAGGCCATGATATGAAGAAACTGTACACCGATTTGATCGAACATTTCAGAAATTTACTCATTGTCAAGATGGGGAAAAAGACCCGCAAACTGGTAGATATCCCTTCGTATGAAATAGACTTGATGCTTGACCAGACAAAGAACGTCCCAAAATCATTTTTGAATCAGCTTTTTGATTTACTCTTTAAAGAGGAACCGATTATAGAACATTCTTCACGATCAAAACTTGCAATTGAGATGGTTTTTATCAGGATGTTTCAGATAAAACCTGTCCTGCCCATTGATGTTCTTATCGAAAAACTCGATCATCTTAAAAATGATTTCGATGAATCTCTGGAAACTTTTATAGGTACTGCCAACAGATCCTCTCAACCAACCTCCGGCCCGGTAACAGGGACAGCAGAATCTATAGAGACTTTTGCCGCAGGTCATATTGCAGCAACAGATCAGGATGAAACTTTAGAGAATAAGTGGGAAAAACTGTTATCAATATTTTTAGAAAAACACCCATCTCTTGCAACCAACCTGAAAAATTCCAAAATAAAAGAACTGACTGACAATCAGCTGGAAATCGAAGTCAATGGAAACGATTTTAATATAAATATGGTCAGGAAAGAAAAAAATATTGGCATTATTAAAAAGGTGTGCCGCGACTTTTTCGGAAAAGAGATAGGCGTAATTATACGCACAAAAAAAGTTGTAGATGATAAACATCAACAAAAAAAAAGCGGAACGGTCCGTCTGAAACACGAGGCTTTAAGCCACCCGCTGGTTACCGATGCGTTGGAGATTTTCAACGGTAAAATTGTTGATGTTAAGATTTTATAGGAGGTATTTCAATGAAAGGCTTGGGAAAAATGATGAAGCAGGCACAGCAGCTTCAGTCTAAGATGGCAAAATTACAGGAAGAAATGTCTGAAAAGACAGTTGAAACAAGCTCAGGCGGTGGAATGGTAAAGGTTGTGGCCAACGGCAGACAACAGCTGGTATCCATTCAAATAGAACAAGAAGTTGTGGACCCGGATGATGTGGAAATGCTTCAGGACTTGATATTGGCAGCCGTAAATGATGCATTAACCAAGGCACAGGATATGGTCTCCGGAGAGATGAGCAAGCTTACCGGAGGTCTTAATATACCGGGACTAATGTAGTTATTTATTTTAAATTTTTGATCGTCTATTCACTCTTTACTGTTTACTATTAATATGAGTCATTATCCAGCAACTGTTTTGAAATTGATCAAAAATCTTTCAAGACTACCGGGGGTCGGGGAAAAGACCGCTGAGCGGCTTGCGATGCACATACTTCGTGCGCCTCGCAGGGAGGCTGAACAGCTTTCTCACAGCATTATCGAGATCAAAGAAAAAGTGAGGCACTGTTCCATGTGTTTTGGGCTCAGCGACGCGGCTATCTGTAATATTTGCAGTAACCCGACAAGAACAGCTTCAATTTTGTGCGTTGTCGAGCAACCGGCCGATATGGTGGCAATTGAAAAATCTGGTTCTTTTAACGGACTTTATCATATCCTAGAAGGCGCGCTCTCTCCGATGGACGGTATTGGGCCCGATAACATCAGGATTAAAGAACTTGTCACAAGGATTTCCCAAGGAAAGATCAAAGAAGTCGTTCTTGCCACAAGCACAAATATTGAAGGGGAGACTACAGCCGCTTACATTGCAGAACAACTCGAAAATCATGCGGTCAAAACAACTCGAATTGCATCGGGGGTCCCTATTGGCGGTGACCTGAAATATGTTGACCAGCTTACCCTGAAAAAAGCAATGGAAACTCGGCATGCCATATAACAATTTAAAATCAGAAGATATTTTCAAATGTCAGAAATGTGGTGATTGCTGTAAGGGATATGGAGGGACTTTTATCACCGAAAAAGAAATCGAAACGATAGCCGCCCACATTCATACGGATCCTGATACATTTGTTGAGAATTACTGTCAGATTTCAGGGAGGAAGAGGATTCTTTCACAGGCCGGAGATATGTACTGCATATTCTGGGACGGGTTGTGTACCATTCATCCGGTTAAACCCCGCATGTGTAAAACATGGCCTTTTATAGAAAGTGTACTTGTTGATACCAGCAACTGGTACATCATGGCTTCGCTATGTCCGGGTATTCGAACGAATGTGCCCAACAGAATAATAAAAAAATGTGTAACTGAAGAACTTTCTATAAACTTATGATAACTTCCAGTCTTTTACATCTGATAGTTGATAAATATTTTTTTCCTCCCCGTCAGAAATTATCTTGCGAAGAATATTCCTTTCTTCAAGGTCTTTCAGGCCTTCAATTAGTAACGCCTCATTACCGTTCCACATGCTGGATAGATTCTTCGTAGAGATTACCGTGTTATTGTCCAAGAAGTTACAGCATATCAGGTATACTGAAACCGTCTCCACCGATAGGTCCAAATTGAAAATTTCCTGGTTCATGGCCGGGGTCTGGTTTTGCGAATCCATAAGGGCTCCTCTATTTTAGTATCGGTCATGGGTTTCTGAAAAGGGGACATTAATCTTAATTGTAAATTTTGCGCTTTTTATGACATAATATTTCTAACGTAATGAATCGACGTTTTACAATTTATGAGAAATTGTTGATTTTCGATTGATGATTGATGATTTAAGGATGGCGACCATTTTTTATATAAATTGACAGAGTGAAACGACTTCCACCAATCAACAATCAACAATCATCCGTCATCAATCAATTATTTTCCTGTTTGATTGCGGCATGCCCCGCTTGCAGGGAGCTTATCCGAGTTATGTAAATATAAGTGCATATTATCAAAAATCAATAAAAAGGATTATATGATAGGTGTATTCGATTCAGGAATCGGTGGGCTTACCGTTGTCAGATCTCTGATGGAGCGGCTTTCCGGCTATGACATTGTCTATTTTGGTGATACGGCGCGTACACCATACGGAACCAAGAGCGCTGAAACCGTTATAAGTTATTCTCTTGAAAACATTGAGTTTCTTTTAAAACATGGCGCAAAAATTGTTGTCATGGCTTGTAATACCGCCTCAAGTGTCGCTTCTGATCGTGTGGCTGAAGCTTTTGACATTCCGATATTCGAAGTGGTAACGCCGGCAACGGAGCAAGCAGTTAAAAGTTCAGGGAAGTTGGCCGTTGGGGTCATCGGAACACGAGCGACGGTAAGAAGTGGCATTTACGAAAAAAAAATCAAGGCAATGACACCGGCGGCAAGGGTCTATTCCGTTGCCTGTCCGCTTCTGGTTCCTTTGGTGGAGGAAGGATGGCTGAAGAAGCCCGAAACCACTATGATCATTAAAAAATATCTGCATCCTTTAAAAGTCAGACAGATAGATACGCTTATTCTCGGATGCACCCATTATCCGTTATTAAAAGATACGATCCAAAGAAAAATCGGAAAAAAAGTAATCATCATAGACTCTTCGATTGCAGTTGCGGAAAAGGTTAAATCTTTTTTAGACACACACCCTGAAGTTGACCATTTGCTGGGAAAAAAAGACGAGTTTAGGCTTTTTGTTTCAGATATCACCGAGCAGTTTGAAAAGACAGCCAGGATCACGCTTAAACGAAAGGTTTTTCTTGAACATATAAAACTTTAGATACCATAGGGCTTACGCCCGTGGCCTTTGTGAAATAGGTTGGACGTTTTAAAATAAAGACAATCGGTTCGTTAAGGATTCGGTCTAATCTCAATAATTAAGCTGCTTTACTAAAAATGAATCTCCGTTCTCTAAAAGCTCCATGAAGATACTGCCGTTATTTTCTTCCCAAACCCCTTTTTGCGATTGGTAACGGGTGAAAAATCTACCCCGTATTATGAGGTTTCCACTGGCGGTCTGTTTGGAATAGGACATAAGTTCAATCCGGTACGCAAGAGATTCCATGCCCTCCATATTGTTGCGGTAGTCCGACAACAGTTCATGAAAAGGCTTGTTGTTTTCAGTGGCATCCGAAGTAAAAAACGTTATAAATTTGTCGAGATCTTTATTTGTATAGGTTTGGCAATATTCGTCTAAAAAGGATTTCAGTCGACTCAATTCGTTTTTTTGTTGATTAATATCTTCTTCAGACGTTATTTGTTCCATTTCCTTTTCCGATTCGGTCAAGGAGGGTTTGACTTCAGTTTCAGCCACCTTCCCCACCCCAGGTTCAGACACGGCGGCCGTCAACGTTTCTTCACCGGCACCGTCAGGCACTACTTTTTCTTTCAACCCCTCCTCATCAACCTCTTGTTTGACGTCATCCTTTAGAGCCTCTTCAACTTTTGGGCGGTCAAGCTTCTGCTTTTCCGCTATTAAAGGAACATCGTCCGTAACCGTGGATGCTTTTGCAGCAGATTCAGATCCGGGAGTCTCTTTGTCTTTGACCTTAATATCAGGTGATTTTTCTTTCACAGGTTCCGGTACTGCAACCGTCAAGGTGTCTTCACCCACGGCAGTAGGCGCTGCTTTTTCCGACAAATCCTCTCCAGCAACCTCTTTTTGGACATCATCCTTTGGAGCCTCTTCTACTTCCGGGCTGATAAGCGTCTGCTTTTCGGGCACCAAGGCATCACCGGCAGTTACTGGTATTTCTTTCGAAGTTTGGGATGGGACTGTTTCTTTTATTATACCGGCTTGTATGGCGTCACCTTTAGAAACAGTGTCTGTTTTGCCAGCACCAAGCTGCTTTTCTGCGGGTTTTTCATTTTTAAAAAGATTGGTGTCCGATTCTGACTGTATCTCCCCATTTCTTTTAGTCACATCAAGTGAAGCGTCCGTTGATTGGGCTTTTACACTTTCCAGTTGAACCGGAGAAGTTGATTCGGGTATTTTTTGTGCTTCCGGAGCTACAACCTGCGTTTTGGCTGTTTGATCCACCAATTCAGACGCTTGAGGTACGAGAATTTTTCCAGAATGGCTCGGTTTCTTCTGAACCAGTTTTATGGTTTTCGTTTCCTTTTGGCCGGCTTGATAGTAAAAATAACTGCCGATAAGGATGACCAGTGCTAACCCGGCAACGAATAAAGAAATCACTTTGACAGGATGTTGTGTTATTTTTTTTTGAGCCTCCGCCGTTATCGCCGTAATCGGTTTAGTGGGTATCTTTGTTTTCTCCTCGAATCTAATGCTTGGTCTTGCTGAAAGTTCTTCAAGAACACCCGATTTTATGCTTTTGATTTTATTGATATATTCACGCAACATTTCAATCTCGTTAATGGTGCGTGTTTGTTTCGTGAAACTCAGCTCTTCTTTGCGCTTTTCAAGCTTTCTAAGCTCTTTTGATGCATATTCTATTCCTTGCATAAGCTGGTCATTTTCGTCTAGATTCGAATCTGGGATACCGATCAAGCCAATAATCTGTTCCTTGGAGTAACCCAGGAGCACAAAATGAAATACCAGTTTCAACCGTTCACGGTCATACCTGTTGTATGCACGTCGTTTCAGTTTGGAAGCCCTATGGGATATAAGCCCATTTTCCTCACAAAAACGGATATGACTCTTTTTGACGTCCAACTCTTTAGCAAGATCAGATATGGTAAAATAGCTGTTGGATTGATCCATTCGTATCACCCATATTCCAAATTTACCTGAGTTTGAGAACCTTGTATATTCCAGGCACTTTATTTAGATATTAGATAATTTTCTATAATTATAGAACAAATACGTTTTCTTGTCAAAATAAAACAGGCTGAATACGCATCTAAACGTCGGGACCCAGTTTCTCTTTAATGGGTATCCGATTTTTCTCTGGATACAGCCTTTCCATCAAATCGAGCAGCAACCGAACACCAAATCCTGTACCGCCCACCCCGCAATATGAAGATTCTTTTTTGGCATATGCAGGCCCTGCAATATCAATATGCGCCCAGGAAGTATCTTTTACAAATTCCGAAAGGAACAATGCAGCGGTAATCGCCCCGCCATAACGCGTGCTACCGACATTATTCAAATCCGCAAAATCGCTTTTTATCAGTTCCTTATAATCCTCAGGCATTGGCATCCGCCAGCATCTCTCATGGGTTTTATGACCGGACAAAATAATATTTTCCGCCAATTTGTCATCATAAGAGAACGTGCCGGCAATCTTTTCACCCAAAGCCACAACACAGGCTCCTGTCAGGGTTGCCAAATCGATCAAGGTTTGGGGTTTATATTTCTTGATGGCATAAGAGATGGCGTCGATCAATATCAACCTGCCCTCGGCATCTGTATTGCCGATTTCCACCGTTTTGCCATCATAACTTTTTATAATGTCTCCCGGCCGGGATGCAGCGCCGGAAGGCATATTTTCAACAATAGGAATTACTCCGACAAGATTAAGTCTTAATTTAAGTCTCGCCGCGGTAATCAGCGTTGCTGCCACGGCAGCGGCGCCAGACATATCCATCTTCATATCCGCAAGAGAGGCTGAAGGTTTCAGGTTTATGCCGCCCGAATCAAACGTTACCCCTTTCCCAACAAAAGCGATTGTTTTTTTTGCCTTTACCGGATTGTGCTCCAAAATCACCATTTTCGGCTTGTTCCTGCTGCCGGCTGCAACCGCCAGTATGGCTCCGAATTTCTTTTGTTTCAGTTCTTTTTCACCCAAAACGGTGACCTTGAGATTCTCTTTTCCTGCAAGCCTTGCAATAGATTGTGCAAAAAGCGCCGGTCTCTTGTCATTGGGTGGCATACTGACCCATTCCCTTGCAAGAATGGTCCCCTGGCAAATCGTTGAAATTCGTGATGGCAATTTTCGATATTTTCTTACTTCATGAGATGTTACAAGAAAATCGATCCGCTCAAGCGGCTGAAGCTTTTTTTCTTTCTTGTATTTGTCATAAAAATGATTCCCGAGAAAGGCACCTTCCATCATTGCTTCAAGAATATTCTGCATATCCATTTTGACCTTCGCAGCCAATGGCACAGCGATTAAAACCTCTGTATGTTTTTTTTTAATCACACCTTTTACAGCCTTCCCGGCCATGGTACGCAATGATTCCATATCGACTTTTTCAAGTTTACCGAGCCCTAAAAATATAATGATTTGCGCTTTTACTTCGGATAGGTTGTATAAAATAACTTCATCATCTTTATCGCCTTTAAACGCTTTAACCTTCTTCGCACTCCTGATAAGAGACAGTATCGTTTTATCTTCGTGAATATTCTTGTCTTCGCAAACGGGAATAACCAGTGATTCTATCTTTTCTTTCATAAGATCGGCGGATTTTAAATGTAGCATGTATTCTTTCTCCTTTCCTTCGTAGATGCGGATCCTTTTCCATTGAAGTTCTGATATTATATACAAAAATAATACTGTCAATGAGAATATCTGTTTATACGGACATCTCGAATAAGAATGGGGTTATTCAATGACGCTTCTTGATTCGCTTGACAATATGAAGGGTTATCTGTATTTATCATTTAAAATAAAATCGTGCTATGATTTTATGGAACTTCCGCAGGTATGCCCGCGGATTCTTATCTTTTATTTGAATTCATCCCGCACTGACCTGAATAGTCGATATTTTCGCTATGCTCCGACAAGTTGCGGGGAATTCTAATTTAAACGAAGGGAGGGCGGCCATGGCAGGTATTAACAAGGTCATTCTGATCGGGAATTTGGGTAGTGATCCTGAGGTTCGTTATACACCGGACGGTACTGCGGTTGCCAATTTCAGCATCGCAACGTCTGATGAATGGACAGATAAAAATACAGGAGAACGAAAAAAGCGCACCGAATGGCATCGTATCGTTGCTTGGCGAAAACTGGGTGAAATTTGCGGCGAATACCTCTCAAAGGGGCGGCAGGTTTATGTTGAAGGCAAGCTACAGACCAGATCATGGGAAAAAGACGGCGTTACCCGATACAGTACTGAGATTATTGCGTCTGACGTTCAGTTTTTAGGAGGCCGAGATACCGCTGATACATACAAATCGTCTGAACCTCCTCCATCTCGAGGATATGAGGAGCCGCAACTCACAGACAGGCAGGATGATGACATTCCTTTTTAAGCCTTCCTTGAAACCAAGACGATTCTGCCATATCGCTTAACAGGCTTATATTAGGTAAGACATTGTAGCTACATAGATAAAGTGATTTTTTATCATAGTAATCACTTTGTGTTTTGGTGCCGTCCGATAATTTTCCAGCGAAATAATTTATCTTAAAAATTATTTCATCCCGCTACTTTAGAGGCTTTTTGACACTATTCGGGTGCGAAATTTGAGTTCTAATCATTACGGTCCGGTTATTCAAAAGAAACCATTTTAAGACTCTTTCTTTTCCTCAAGCTTGTCGGGCTCTCTTTTCTCAGGCTCCGTAGTGGCGCCTTTGAAATTCCTTATGGCCTTGCCCATTCCTGCCCCTATTTCCGGAAGTTTGCCGGCACCAAAAATAATAAGGATAATTACAAGTATAATAATAAGTTCCGGCATTCCAATTCCAAACATATAGTCCTCCTATTTGTTAAGCCCGGTGTCCTTCAGTTCTTCCAAAAGCTGCCTAAATTCTTTTGACTTTAAATAACTTTCGATGACACCCTGATAATCGATCCATTTTCTCCACAATTCAATCCATATTTCATTGTGCCAGTAATATTCCGAATCACCCCTTCCTTTAAGTCGTTCGATGTAATCGGCATATTCCTCAGCACAGCTCTCACAAAAACGGTGGGGAATCCGAAGGTCGCTGATGGCTCTTTGTTGACTTTGTTCTTCCGGCTGGATCTGGGTACCGCATTTTTCGCACTTGAAAGCGCACTGCATACATTGAAATACTTTCTGGACAGCCAGAATTTTTCGCTTTTTTATTATTTCAGCTTTTTTTTCTTTTGTGTGCTTAAGTTTTTTATCAAGCTGAATGATGTTCGCCACGATTTAAAACTCCCTTTATATCCCATTCTTTGCCCATCCTCTATCAGAAAGTGGTGCAAAATTTAATTTATAATAACATCTGTATATATACGTGTCAATTCAATATGGATTTTGGACAGGCACTATTTAGGACCTGAATCTTGCACGAGCCGGAGGCTTTCAAAGGATTATAAATATTTTCATCAATTTTCATGCAAGATTCAGGTCGGAATTCATTTTGTAGTCCTTGTAATGTGAGGCTTGCCGTGTTAAAAAAGGTTATGAATAAAAGAAAGGAGTCAGACTCATGACTAAAAAATTCCTGGCCAATGGTCTCCCGGTATTGATCGGGAGTCTTCCTTTACGTGATCATGCTGAAGGTGTTGAACTGGTCTTCAAGTACACGCCCGAAATTCCGCTTTGGGTTCAGCTTCCCGCATACAGGGAAGAAGGAATGATCGCCCAATTTCAGCCGGGTTTTCCAGGCCTTACTTTGAAAACGAACAAATTTTTTGTCGACACCTCTGCTCCATCTTTTGATAATGATATCCTTAAATTTTACGAAGATTATATAGCTGTAAACGAAGGAGAATCGGGCATAGAAGATTCTATATTTGCCATAAAAGCTGATACTGCCCGTGGATTTTTTGCATTTATGGAGCATCTTAGCTCCCTTTCAGATCATCCGCTTGCAATTAAAGGACAAATAACCGGTCCCATAACCTTTGGGCTGGGTTTAACGGACCAGAATGGAAAAGCAATCTTCTATGACGAACAGTTAAGAGATGCCGCGGTAAAGCTCTTGGCTCAAAAAGCCAGATGGCAGGTCAAAAAACTCTCAAGCTTCGGATCTCCAATCATTATTTTTTTTGACGAACCGGCCCTTGCCGGCTTTGGGTCTTCTGCAATGATAAGTGTATCCCGTGATGAAGTGGCAACCTGTTTTGAGGAAGTCGTTGGCGCAGTTCATGACGAGGGTGGCCTTGCCGGTATCCACGTCTGTGCCAACGCCGACTGGTCTTTGATTTTGGAATCTGACGCAGACATCATCAGCTTCGATGCATATTCATTTTTCGACAAGTTGATGCTCTACTCAGATCATGTGAAGCAATTTATCGAATCCGGAGGAATATTGGCTTGGGGGATCGTGCCGACATTAAACAGCGATGATATTGAAAAAGAGACCGTGGAATCACTGGTTACACGATGGGAAGCGCAATCAAAGGCATTAGAGGCATTTGGTTTTGACAAGGCCACAATACTGGCTCAGACCTTTATCACCCCTGCCTGTGGAACCGGTTCTCTGCCCCTTGATCTTGCAAATAAAGTGCTTGCTTTAACAAGACAAGTCTCAGATACACTAAGAAAAAAATTTGGGTTCGAAACTTAAGTTATTACATATCTGTTTTATAAAATTCTTCCGGTTCTGTCATGGAATCCGGCTTCTTGGTGTATTCGGTGGGAACAGTTCCTTCCTTGAAGCATTCAAAAATTGTTTTTTTAGATTCAGGGATGGGCAACAGTCCGGTTTCGGCATCGATTTTAGAAAAGACAACACCCTCAGGCACCTGGAAAACCCTGACAGGCTTGTCAGCCAGCAGTCTTTGCATGAAGCCTACCCAAATAGGGCTCGCCGCCCTGGACCCGGTCTCTCCCTTTCCAAGGGATCTCTTTTCATCATAACCTACCCATGTCCCTGTGTTATAACGGGGTGTGTATCCCACAAACCAGGCATCATGAAGATTATTTGTCGTGCCGGTCTTGCCTGCCACCGGTCTTTTTAATGCCATCACTCTACGCCCGGTACCATGTTTGACAACACCTTCAAGAAGACTGGTCATGATATAAGCTGTATTCTGTTCCATAACCTTTCTTCTAACAGGGTTGCCTTCTTCTATGACATTCCCTTCCCTGTCTAATATTTTTGTAATAAAGACGGGTTCAACAAGATAACCAAGGTTGTTAAAAACTGAATATGCACTGACAAGCTCAAGTAGAGATATCCCGGAAGATCCCAGTGCGATGGAAAGATCTCTGTTCATATTTGATGTGATTCCAAGTTTCCGAGTATAATCTATAGCATAATCAATGCCGATATCTTGTAAAATCTTTATGGTCACTACATTACGCGATTTTGCAAGAGCATCCCTAAAAATCGTGGGGCCATAAAATCTTTCTTTGTAATTCCTGGGTTTCCAGGTAAAATCATGTTCCGTATCCTCATAAACGACGGGTGAATCAATGATCATCGTTGCCGGCGTGTATCCTTTGTCAAGGGCTGCTGCATAGATGATCGGCTTAAATGCGGAACCCGGCTGACGTCTTGACTGAATCGCCCGGTTAAACTGGCTCTCTCTGAAATTTTTGCCGCCCATCATCACCTTGACATTTCCGGTTTCCGACTCAATACATAGCAGGGCAGCTTGAACCCTTGGAACCTGTTCCAGAGACAGCCACCATCGATCTGTATCGAATATTTTATTTTTTACACGAACCTGTATGACGTCACCGACCTTTAACACCTTTCCGACGTAATTAACACGGGTGTCATAATAGGCGATTTCGGGATTCGGCTTTCTTGCCCAACGCATATCGTCAATTCTGATAACGCCCAGTGTGCTTCCCATGCGAACGATGACCGTATTGTTCTTGTCATTAATCTCTATCACAACACCTTTTACAATCTTCGCTTCTTCAAGAGGTGCTTCCTCCAACTCGAGCTGGAGCTCCTTTGAAAACGACTCAATCTCTTCCGGCTTAAGATGTTTAATCGGTCCTTGGTACCCCTCACGTTTGTCAAGGGCATATAACCCCTTTCCAATCTCTTCCCGTGCCATTTTCTGCATCTCGATGTTAACAGCAGAATAAATTTTGAGACCTTCTTTGTACAGCACGTCATCACCGTATTTTTTTGCAATGTAACGTCTTATATGCTCTGTATAGACGGGAACCTCTTCGATATACAGGTTTCTCCTGGGCTTAATATCAAGCACTTTATTGATAGCTTCCGTAGCCTGAATGTTGGTGATAAAACCTTCCTCAACCATTCGGTTTAAAACGTAGATCTGACGCTGTTTTGCCCTTTCCGGATACTTAAAGGGAGAGTATCTGCTCGGCGCTTGGGGCAGACCGGCCAAGATAGCACATTCCGCCAGGTTCAACTCGTAAGCTGATTTTCCAAAATAATTCTCGGAAGCCGCTTCCACGCCATATGCGCCATGTCCCAAATAAATCTGATTCAAATACAAAAAAAGAATTTCATCTTTGGCAAATTTCTTATCAATGCGATATGCAAGGATCGCTTCTTTTATTTTGCGAGTATAGCTTCTTTCAGGTGTTAAAAGAAACGACTTTGTAACCTGCTGGGTAATTGTACTTCCGCCCTGGACGATGGCTCCTGCCTCGATATTTTTATAAAATGCTCTAAAGATACTCAAAACATCTATCCCTTTGTGTTTATAAAACCTCGCATCCTCTGCAGCAACAAAAGCTTTTTTAAGCATTTCGGGCATTTTGGATAGCGGAAGCACAATCCTCCGTTCTTTAAAAAACTCAGCGATTTTCCGGTTATCGTCTGAATACACCGTTGTGATGATCGGTGGGCGGTAATCTTTCAGGGAAGATATTTTTGGAAGATTTTTGCTTAAGTATAAATAAACGCCCGCAATTCCTATTGAACCTATTAAGATAACAATAAAAGATATGAGAAAAAACCATTTGAAAATCTTTGGAAAATAACCTCTTTGGTTTTTTCTGGCACGTTTTTCGAGTATTTGAGAAGTTCTTTTAGTTTTTGGCATGACCTAATAATTTAAATCGATAAAAGATTCGTAAACCATTTTTTTTCATTTGCACATCATGGGTTATGTTATCAAACATCGCTTTTTTAAGCAAGATACACTGTTCATACAAAAAAGAATTTGACATTATTATATAAAATAGATAATTTATCAAGTTTTAAACACCTCATTGTAAAATATTTAATTTCGTGATAATCCTTTTAAAATAAAAAGACAACACTATGATTAAACTCAATTTTAATAAGATGGGTGGCTTGATACCGGCCATCGTTCAGGATGATAAAACCGGTGAAGTGTTGATGCTGGCATTTATGAACAAAGATGCCTGGGAAGCGACCCTTTCCACCGGAAAAGCAACCTATTATAGTCGAACCAGACAGACGCTTTGGATAAAAGGAAAAACATCCGGCAACCTTCAAGTTGTAAAAGAAATTCGGATCGATTGTGACGATGACACTGTGCTGCTAAAAGTCGAACAGGTCGGCGGTGCAGCCTGTCACACCGGGTATAAAAGCTGTTTCTATAAAATGGTTGAAGGAGAATCCATTCGTATTATTGGGAAACCGGTATTTAACCCCGAGGAGGTATATAACAGATGACAACGCCTTTGAAGCTGGGGATTCCCAAGGGAAGCCTCCAAAATGCGACCATAGACCTGTTCAGGCGATCAGGGTGGAAGATTAACGTTAATGGAAGAAGTTATTTTCCCGAAATTAATGATGATACCATCGAGTGCGCACTATGCAGAGCCCAGGAAATGTCCCGGCATGTTGAAAACGGGGCACTCGATGCCGGTCTAACGGGTAAAGACTGGATTGCTGAAAACAATTCCGATGTGCATGTCATTGCGGATCTAATCTATTCAAAAGTGAGTGCAAGACCCGCGCGTTGGGTATTGGCTGTGCCCCACGACTCTCCCATTAAAACCATCGAAGATCTCGAGGGCAAAAAAATATCCACAGAACTTGTTGGATTTACAAAAAACTATTTTTCTGAAAAAAATATCAATGTAAACGTTGAATTTTCATGGGGCGCCACAGAGGCAAAAGTCGTTTCCGGTCTTGCCGATGCCATCGTAGAAGTTACGGAAACAGAAGGCACCATTAAAGCGCATGGTTTGAAAATTATCCACGAATTAATGCAGACTTATACCCAGCTCATCGCCAACCATGAAGCCTGGAAAAACCCACAAAAAAGAGAAAAACTGGAGCAAATCGCCCTGTTGTTGAAAGGTGCGCTCGTTGCAGAAAAGCTGGTGGGCCTTAAAATGAATATCCCGGAAAAATACCTTGAAAATATTGTATCCCTTTTGCCAAGCCTCAATGCACCTACCGTTGCCCCGCTCTATAATTCAGACTGGTTTTCCGTGGAAACGGTCGTGGATACCAGCATCGTGAGAGACCTTATTCCAACGCTTTTAAAGCATGGCGCTG
>CAXMTB010000050.1:0-18519 GCA_964195835.1 uncultured Nitrospinaceae bacterium
CACCGTTCAGGGCTGCTTTTTTTTGTTAACCTTTACTAAATAGCCCCGAACCTTTAACCTATGAACCCTTTAGATGGTATGCGTTCCCAGGTTCAGAGTTCACCGTTCAGGGTTACTTTTCTGTTGGGTTTACGGAATCAGAGTTCACCACTGCCCGACCGACGGCAGGCAAGGTTCAGAGTTGTCTTTTTCATGCATTCACAGGTTTCCCGTCACTGGTGGATTTAACGTTGTCTTTATTCGTTGAACCTTTGAACCATGAACCTTGAACGGTTACCCAAGACCTTAAAGATCAGGGTCAACCAGCCCGAGCTGGATGGCAAAATGAACAAGATGGACCGGAGAGTCAATTAAAAGCTTCTCCATTATCTTGGATCTGTGAGATTTAACAGTGCTAATGCTAACGCAGAGCATATTGGCTATCTGTCTTGTGGAATGGCCCTCTGCAATCAGTTGAAAGACTTCTCTCTCCCGGTTGGTTAGCTTTTTAAAGCGCTCTTCTCTGGATGAAACCTTGCGGGGTGAAAGGTAGGAGTCTACCACCATTTTGGATATGGACGGGCTCAAAAATGTTTCATCGTTCATGGCAGCATGAATAGCTTTGATAATGTCACGTCCGCTGGAGTCTTTTAAAAGATACCCCGATATGCCTGTCTCTAAAAGCTCATGGATATAATGTTCATGGGAATACATGGAAAGTATCAGGATTTTGGTCTTTGGTAAATGCTTGCGAATTCGCTTGGCTGCCTCGATGCCGTTCATAAGGGGCATGGCAATATCCATTATGATAACATCCGGCTTTAATGCCAGTGCCTTTTCAACGGCAATCCGACCATTAATGGCCTCCCCGACGACCTGCAGGTCCGGTTGATCATCCAGCAGACGTGCCAGACCTTGTCGTACAATCGTATGGTCCTCCGCAAGTATGATCCGGATAGGCCTACCCATGGCTCTGAACCTCGGGTAAAGGTATCTCAATTCGAATCCGGGTCCCTTCTCCCGGTGTGCTCCGGAGTTGAAACAGACCCCCAAGAAGGGATGCTCTTTCCCGCATGCCAATCAGTCCTAAACTCCTCTTGTCGCTTCCCCTAATTTTACCGTCAAATCCAACCCCGTCATCTTCTGCCAAAAAGATAATCATTGGATAGCCCTTAATTATGGAAAGGCGGAAATTCTCGGCATTGGCATGCTTCAGAGTATTAGTAAGCGCCTCCTGGCTGAAACGATAAAATACGGTCTCCGTGTCCACATCCAGTCTATGATCAAACCCTACCATATGAAAATCAATATCCAGACCTGAATGATTTGACACCTCCTTAAAATACAGGTTTAAGGCCGGCTCCAAACCAAGATCGCTCAACAGGGTCGGATGAAGACGATATGAAAGCCGTTTGATTTCGGAAGAAGTCCGGCTAATCATCCTCCTGATTTCGCCAATCTCCTCGTTCAGACCCTCTTTCCTGGACGCACATTTCTCTTCCAACCTGTCCAAGGCTAATTTTACGGCGGTCAGTGACTGACCTGCCTCATCGTGCAGCTCCCGGGCAATACGCCGTCTTTCCACTTCCTGGCTCTGAAAAAGTTTTTCCGTCAGCCGCCTTAATTCCTGTCGATGAAGACGAATCATCTCCACCAGCTGGGTGTTCTCAATGGCTTCTCCTAAAAAATTGCCCAAAGATCCCAGCAAATGAACCTCATGTGAGCTCAGCATTCGAGCAGATGGAATGTCAAGACCAAAAAATCCCACTCCCTTTCCTTTGAAAGTAATCAGAAAGCAGGATAACCAGGGAGCGTCTTTGTTCCCTTTTGCTCTATAACTTACCTGAAAAGATGGAAACGTCGGCTTGGGCGTAAGTTGCACCTCTTCTTCCAGCAGGTGTTTCTCCAGCAGAGCATCTTTGAACATAATCCTGTCCGAGTCATCAGGGGCTCTTACGTGAAGACCTTGTTCCACTGTAAGCCCGGCTTTTTTCTTTTCCCGATCAATCAAGAAGATTGCCCCGCGCTTGAGTCGCAAAACTTTAAGCACGTTCCTCAATGTGACCTTAAGAATATGATTTAAGTCACTGGTATGGTTTAAGGCCACAGCAACACTGTTCAGAATTGAAAGCTCCAGGTTTCGCTGTTTGAGATCTTCTTCGGTGCGCTTGCGGCGGGTAATGTCCTTGATGATTCCCTCGTACTCAATATCACCGGTCGCTGGATTTTCGTACCGCCGGCTCGATATTAAAACATGAATCGGAGCGTCGTCTTTGCGTTTAAAGTCCACCTCAAAATCTTTAACAGCGCCTTCTTTGTTTATTAAATTTAAGAATTTGCTCCGGTCCTGAACATTGCGGTAAAGCCTTTGTGCCGATGCAATTCCCAGCATTTCTTCCTTATCTCGAAATCCGAGCATCTCCACACCGGCAAGGTTCACATCTAAAATCTTACCGTTCAGGTTGCTTGTATAAATCATATCGTGGCTGCCTTCAAAAATGCGCCGATATTTCTTCTCCCGTCTTGCAATCTCTTCCTGGAGTCTCTTCAGCTCAGTAATATCTTTAAATATTTCAATTCCCCCGACAATTCGTCCCGAATCATCTCGAAACACCGAGGTCGAACATATAATCGGAATCTTTTTGCCATCAATGTTTGTAATCTCATATTCCCGATTATGGACGTCGCTTCCATCCTTAACCGCCCTCTTGAGGGCGCAATCGGTCTCACAAATCGGATTTTTAAAAACATCCTTGCAGAACATCCCCACCGCATCATATGCAGAAAAACCGGTGATTTTCTCCGCACCCGGGTTGAAGTAGGTAATTCGCCAGTCCTGGTCTGTTGTAAAAAGCCCGTCCGGAATACGGTTCAAAATCTCAACAAAGCTCTCTTCCTTTTGATATATTTGCTCTAAGGCCTTTATGTTGTATTTTCTTATCTGGTCTGCGAGAAAATAATTCCACCCCTTTGGGTGGCTTATCCCTTTCTCTTTATAATACGAACAGGTAAGACAGGCGGGCAGTTTTTGGAAAAAATCATCTTCAATGTAATTACAGCAATGGGTTTTAGGGATAAGCCAACAGGCCGTGATATGTTTGGCATGGGCCGGACAAAGCACTTTGGAACAGGACAAAAATTCCCAGCATTCTTTCCCATCAGCTGTGTCTGGTGGTTTATGAGATAAATTTATCTGATGATCTTCGAGCAACGAATTCACAATATGAGTCTCCTTTCACCCGGCAAAGAGGCTCTTGGGCCGAAAAGGCAAAAAGCCCGTCAGGGTAATCCTCGCCATAAAGCAGGTCCATAAAGGCGCCTGTAACACCCCGAAGCATATAGCATTTTCCTGAATTCGCAGAACTATGCTGCTGTATATAACCGGTGGCTTCATATGAATCACTCACCTGTATCAAGAGCTTCTCGTCTGGAATCAATTCTTTTACTTCCAAATCCCCCCAGCCAAAAGCCACTGCCACGGCGGTAAAACCTAAAATCTGGTCTTCTTTGCTTTCAATCATGGGTCCCACAATTTCCTCCCATTCCCAGGAATTGCGGATTCCCTGAAATGTCGCGTAACCACACTCTTGGGCTGCCTCAATAAGCAGAACTTCTGCTTCGGCCTCTCTTCCCTTGCCCATCTTTTTTTCAAAATCAGAAGAAAGCCTATTATAATATTGCGTAAAATAAAGAGAAAGATAGACTCCAAAAAGGGGAATGATTCCCTTTGCATCTCGAATCCGGCTCCCTTCCATGATGGCCTGGATAATTTTACTTCCGTCAATAGCCACTTAACGCTCCTTTACCCGGAAGACGCACGCATCTTCTCGCATCATCTTACATACCCGCTCTTTCACCGTATAATTTCCAAGTGGTCGATTGTAAATTACCGACATTACACCTGCAATCCATCCGCGAGAAAAATGGCACCCCGGGGTCTCGCGTCGACCGTGTTTGGCAAGCCATCCGGTTGCATGATGGCTTGACGCACTAACAATCTCCCCTCCACGGGATCTTACATTCTTGAAATGGATAACACCCAGCCCGCAATTCTGATAAATGGTTTCTGCAAGCTCTAACTTGGACTTAATGGTCTTGATCCGGTCGTATTGATTAAGAAAAGACTGGAAACCAATAAAACTTGCCTCCTCTGCCGCCTGGAATAGTAGGTGAACGCCCTCCTCTCCCAGAGTATCTTCCAGTGTTTTTTGCAGGTTGATATTGTAATGATGACAGTGCATCGCAATCGGCAGTCCACTGATAAAAACCCTATGGTCTTTGCGAGCGAGATCACTTCTCCAGTCAATGAGCATCATTTTATCCTTAACAGCATTTATAGAGTCTTAAAAGACGTTCTTCCATGACAAAATAAAACTTCATAAATGAAGAACCATCCCATCTGGTCCTCACCCCGTGAAGCGTGTTTGCAAGATCTATTGTGCTCCGCAAGTGAGTTATCATTACGAGCTGCCTTCTGCCGGCAACGAATTTAAGCAGGGCCTGCATGGACTTATGATTCGTATAGTCTAAAGAAGGTTCGACCTCGTCAAGCAGATAGAACGGACTTTCAAGCTGATCGAAAATGGCCAGTTTCAAAGCAAGGCTGGCAACGGACTTCTCACCACCGGAAAGCTGATGCGCCTTGCGCATGCGATTACCTGATACGGCGACCTCAATTTCAAGCTCATTTTGCCCATTTCGGGTAAGCACTCGAAGCCGCCCTTCTCCCTGAGGCATCAAGCATATCAAATATTTACGAAAAAGAGGAGCAATATTCTCCTTTAGCCTGCACGACAAACCTCCTGTCAGATCGGCGCCAAAGAGAGACGCGATCCATTTGTATCGCAGATGCGGACTCAACATAATCATATCATTGATCTGTTCTTGCCTGACAATGGTCTTTAAGGAATGCTTCAGGCTCAATTCATCATATTTTTGCCGGTATTCTTCACGTTGACACGGCTCACCCTGAAACCAATAATTGCCCGATCCGTCTTTTGTCATTTCACGCACCAATTGAACAATACCCCCCTCTTTTCCTTCACCTGTCCTGAAATTCAATTCAACACGTATTCTTGAGGAAGGAGGGCAGTCTTTACTACCAGAGAAGAACAACTCCTCATTGCCATGACAGCGGAGCCGGGTCAAATCATTTTCACCGAGTGCCCATACAATTGCATCCAGAATATTTGACTTTCCAACCCCGTTGTTGCCGATTATTACGCCAATACCCGGTTGAAAGGCCATGTTGGTTTTTTCTGAAAAGGATTTGAATCCTTCAATATTTACGTCTTCGAGAAAAATGTTGCTCGATATATTCATATTGTTACCTTTTAAGTATTAATCATACGCCCCTGTTTTTCTCTTCGTACCGCCGAAGTATCTCATCACACAGCTCCTCCTGCATCGGAATTAGAGATTCATAAACCAGATCTCCATCCAAGGCGATGCTGGGAAGAGATTTGGCTTTAAGTTCTCTGAAACGCTGGATCCCTTCTCGGGTCCGCATGTCCCATTCATACACATCGACAATCTTTTGAATATCCTCCGGTAAAGCCTTTACCGCTTTTGCCATATAGACGCAAGCCAGTCATTGATTAAAATCAGTAAGAAGCACGTCCACAATAACCATTTGCCTCATATTATCCTCCTGCCGGCAAACCCGTGTTTATGATTTTTAAATTGATTTTTTTACCACTTTCTTCTAACAGCCCCCAGCAGAGTCCTTTATCCCCCGATGCAGGCCCTAAACTGATAAAATCTGTTTCGCCTATCTGCCAATGACCCCATTTCCTGATCTGACTGAAAAGAATTATGCGAGCCTTGAACTGAGATATCATAGCTTCGAGCGCAGGAAAGACTGTCTCATCCTGCATAAATTGAGTTAGGCCGCACACCATATTAATTTCCAGGGCAAAAGGATCAAAGTCGGAAAATCCGGGAAGACGCTGAATGTATTCACCAAAGAAGGCGATGCCTCCTTTTTCACCCATCTGGAAAGACAGGACATGGGGAAGACGAAAAAGGTAGTCCTTCTCCTTTTGCCCCAGGAGAGTCAAATCGCCGTCCGGTTCTTTTTGTGCAAATCGCCAGTCACGTTCTCCTTGAATTGCCGTTAGCCCCTCTTTCCGTACGAGGCGAATCAGATCTTTGTTATTGATTGAAACTCCAGTCAGGTTTCCCAAGCAATAGATACCATCCACCCCCCCCTCGCGTATTGTTTGAATTAGAATCTCCAGGACACCACTGTTCCCTCCCAGGTCGCCGATCAAGCCGATCCGGTTTTTAGGCGATGGGTCCGTATAGACTTGAAATGATGGTGCGGGATCAAGATTGCCGTCCTTTGCAGCTACCAAGGCCTTAGCCAATTGATCCGGGCATGAAGTGTCATTCCTACATGCAATTCCTTTCAAAAGTTTTAACACTTCGTTTAAGTGTTTTCCTTCCAAAAAACGGCTCACCAGTTGAGCATTACCCGGACAACCTCCACCAACAAAACGGACTTTTTGGACATATTCCTTTTGGATATGAAAATGGATCTCCGGCGGGCAGACACCCTCGGTGTGATAAACAAATCGCTGTTTTTGGCTATTGGATTCCACTTGGCATTCTCCGGATACGGAAATATTTAAAAAGGGCTAAAATGTTACAAATAATCAAAGATTGATTTTAACATATTGTTATACAAAAATAGATCCTTATCAATATTCATTTTAACGTCCTAGCCTTTTAGTATAACACACGTTACTTGAAAATCGTCCAAAAGATGATTTTTTAAATAAAAATAGACGGTTTTAAGAAGAAATCAAAAACAGGTGAAATGTTGCGTTAACACAGGTAGCTTGAAGTTCCTTGTATTTTTGCCCTTTCCAGATATTGAGGAGTTAATTATATAGAAATCAATCATTTATTGCAAAGGCTATTGACATTGCCAGCCGGCTTGGTGTAAATATCGAAGCGTGAAAGAAGATTTTCAAAAGTATAGTCATAACAAAAAGGCAGTATAAGCATATGAAAGGAAACATTCAAGTTTACACAGGGAATGGAAAGGGAAAAACCACTGCAGCTTTAGGCCTGGCAATACAAGCCGCAGGTGCCGGACTCAATGTATTTATCGCCCAGTTCAACAAGAGGGGCGATTATAGTGAAATAAAAGCACTGAAACGGTTTTCCGACCTTATCACGGTGGAGCAGTATGGTCTCGGCCGGTTTATCAATAAAAAACCGTTCCCTGAGGATATCGAAGCCGCCCGAAAGGGCCTTAACAAGGTAAAGAATATCATCTCAGCAGGTGAGCATAAGGTAGTTGTCCTGGACGAAGCAAACGTGGCCGTAAAGAACGGACTTTTTTCCGCACAGGACCTTCTTGGTGTAATGTTAGCGAAACCGGACCATGTGGAACTTGTCATAACCGGGCGGGGGGCCTCTTCCCGGATCATTGAAAATGCAGACCAAGTTATCGAAATGAAAGCGGTCAAACATTATTACCAGAAAGGTGTAAAGGCTAGAGTCGGAATCGAAAAGTAAAAAACAAGAACCCGGCCTTCCCATCCTCTCAGCGGATTAGTACCTGAATCGACGATCATGATACGGGCATGTGGATCCTCCTTGTTCAGGCAGTGCGCAGCCCTGGACCCAAACTTTCCTCCTCCGATGAATCCACAAAACATGTTGTCACAATTTGTCAAGAAATATAGCCGGGCTGTTCTTGAGTTCCTCCGTGCAGGGAGTTACCTCAAAAACCAGTTTACCATACAAAATATGTTTGATAGTAAGAATTTTGAAGATTCCCTGCAGCGACTCGACTGAGCTCGTCGAAGTCAAGCTTCGAGGAATGCGCTCGTTGTGAAGTTCAATGCAAAATTGTTAGAATCAGATACCATTATAATGTATAAGATGCATGTTAAAAACCAGCTTTAACAGATATTGAGGACCTGATGAATGATATTAGGGAACATAGCGGGACCGCAGACAAACCTGCGCCTGAAAATTACGCCTCCAACGCCCTGAAAAGCAAACAAATTGCCTTGACAAGGAAAATAACGGATGAGTTTGCTAGAAAGGAAGGGAGAAGGCCAAGGACACTTGTGACCGGCATGGACCTAAAGGGCAATGACAGGACAACCGAGAGGGTTGCATCTTCCATTTCCGAACTGGGATTTGATGTGGATATCAGCCTCATAAAACAGACACCCCATGAGATTGCCAGGATGGCGGTTGAAAATGATGTCCACTTGATCTGCATTTCAAGTCCCGGGAACGTGGACTCAACCCTGGTGGTCCGGTTAACAGATGCCCTTAAAGCGGAAAGAGGAGATGAAATCCTGATAATTGTGGGGGGTGAAATTCCACCGGAAGATCATAATTCTCTTCATCATGCCGGTGCGGCCGGAGTCTTTAATATAAACCGGCTGGTTGTTGATTTTGCAAACTGGATAGGTCAAGTTGAAGTCGGAATGAAAATTTACGAAGATGGACAGTATTATATAAAAGGAATTCTAGAGCAAGACAGGCGTATCATCGCCAAGGCCATAAGCTTGATGGAAAGTTCACTGACCGCTCATCAAAAGATAGCAAAAGCAGTAATTGATGCACTACTTCCTCGCACAGGAAAAGCCTTGCGCATCGGCATATCAGGTGTCCCGGGCGTCGGCAAGAGCACTTTCATCGAAAGCTTCGGCATGAAACTGATAGAGCAGGGGTATCGCGTGGCTGTTCTAACGGTCGATCCGAGCAGTTCAAGAAGCAGCGGGAGTATCATGGGTGACAAGACGCGAATGGAGAGGCTTTCTGTGGAGCCAGGGGTTTTTATCCGACCGTCTCCCTCAGGAGATACTCTGGGAGGCGTTGCAAGGAAAACCAGGGAAGCAATGGTTGTTTGCGAGGCAGCCGGGTTTGACGTTATCATTGTGGAAACGGTGGGAGTCGGCCAGTCCGAAACACGTGTGGCCTCCATGGTCGATTTTTTTCTGGTAATGTTGCTGGCAGGAGCAGGAGACGAAATTCAGGCAATAAAAAAAGGTATTCTTGAACTGGCTGATGCGATTGCCATTAACAAAGCAGATGGCGATAATATCGAAAAGGTCAAAAAAGCGCAAAAAGATTATCAATCGGCTTTATGCCTTTTATACCCCTCATCACCTGTCTGGTCGGCGCCGGTCCTCACTTGCAGCGCTCTGACAATGGTTGGCATCGATAAAATCTGGGAAACCATTTTAGACCACAGGGAAAAGGTTGAAGCCGCTGGTGAACTGGATACAAAGCGAAAAAAACAGGCCCTTGCCTGGATGTGGGACCTGATTGAGCAGGGGCTCAGAAACCGATTCTATAACAATCCGGATATAATAAAACTGCTGCCAAAGATTATAGAAGATGTTAAAAAGGGTAAAATGGTCTCCTCTGCAGCAGCCCTTGAAATGCTTTCTCTCAATAGTATAGAGCATGATAAGCATAACAGTTAACCAAATACCCTTTAAAACGAGTGCGCCTTCCATGGTATACGGCACGGACTTGCTCCAGAACGTGAAGCTTCTTGCGGACTTTGTCGATAATATTGAAATCGTTTTATTTCATACCCCCTCCCTAAACAATACACCCAGCTATAACGACTTGCGCTTGTTGAATAAAATGGGAAAACAGAAAAATGTGACCTTCACGGTTCACCTTCCCGCATCTTTGGAAATCGCTTCCGATGACAGGACAACACGGGAAGAATCCATCAGGCGGGCCATCACGCTCTGTGAAAAAACCGCTGAAATTAACCCCATACATTATATTCTTCACGTTCCTTTTTCAAAACCAACCCTTGTACCGGTACCGGGTTTATATTTTAAAGCAGGCAATAACCAAAAATGGAAAGAATGGACTCAAAGGGCTTTAGAAGCCCTGGAAAGGATTCTTGATGCAGCAGGGGAAGCTGACAAATTACTAGTTGAAAACATCAACTATTCGCCATCCTTTTTGGAACCCTTATGGAGAAAAGGGTTCTGTCACCTCTGCCTTGATTTTGGTCATATGATGCTAGGCCAGGAAAACGTGATGGATTTGTTAGAACAATATCTGACAGTCACTAAGGAGATTCACCTCCATGGAATCAGAGGATATAAGGATCATCTATGCCTTTCTGTACTACCTGAAAACTTAGTGCACAAATGGATCAGCTATTTAGTAAAAACTTCATTTAATGGAATAATTAACCTGGAAGTTTTCAATCCCCGGGATTTGGAAAAATCCATGAATGTTGTTCTCGAAACATTTCGTCTCAGAAAAGGATACGAGCTAGAACCGAAATCGAAAAGAAAAAATTGGGTAGTTATTAAGTAATACCTAATTCAGTACCCTTTTCTAACCTGAAAGGCATGCACAACACCATGGCAGGAACAGGCCGTGCTCACAAGAACCCTACCTTCTGATAGGCCTATTTCGCTACGGGCATTTACCAGGGCCTGTGCCGGGTAACCGCCCACACCCGGGGCCAACTGGTGGCTCCGGATTACCACCGACCTGAAATCTGCTACCTCCACTTTTTCCAGAACATGGTACAAATCTGTCTTTCGGGGTTTTCCAGAGACAGTACACAGATCTGGTGGCTCCGGACAGTCTTCCGGACAAATGAACTTGGCATAACTCACGTAGAGCTCTCCTTCTTTTCCCCACACAGGATGAGGAAGGAACGAGGCGAGTTTTTCAGGCACAGAGATGGGAGTTACATCTAAATTCATTTTCAGGGTGCAGCGAATCCATTCAAAGGCCACATGGATTGGTATGGCCGGCACAATCCAGTCCGGCAGCATCGTGTCGTTGCCGTCATCTAAGTGACGCTCGAGAAAGGTGATGCCGTCGGCCTGAATCGTGTCAACCCGTCCCTTCCACCCCTTCAGCGTATCAGGATTTGAGTCGATTAGTAAGATGCGGGCGTTTGGGTCCTTACTGTTCAGGCAATGTGCGGCCCTGGAACCAAACTTTCCTCCCCCGATAATCCAAAAAACCATGCTCTATCCCAATTTATCCAGCAATCTATCCAGGCACTCCTTGAGTTCCTCTGTGCCGGGAATTACCTCAAAAACCAGTTCACCATCAATAAATATGGACGGAACCGGCGCCGGTCGTCCGAGATTCTTTGAAAGCTCGCCATAGCGCATCGCCCCTGCCATATTTTTGGTGATAACCGTTTCACAATGCAATACGTCACCATATTCCGGCGCCACCGAATCGACCACCCTGGCCATGTATTCGCAGGGGATTCAATGTTGCCCTTCGTGGAGAACTTCCAGATGAATCTGTTTGGCATTCATAATAATATCTCCTCAAGGTTCATGCAGGTTATGCATCTCGAGGGCCTCTTCAATGGCTGCCTCCAATTCATGGCGAGGAGGAATGGCGTCGCAGACAAGCTCGCCATTAATGAACAGGGAAGGTACCGGAGCAATCCGAAAAGATTTGTAAACGCCTTCCTCTCCGAACAGGGATACGGAAAGCTCTAAAAATCGCTTTTTCCCTTCTCCTTTCATGAATTCGACGCGCCGATATTCCACTTTCCCCGAATATTTTGGTAAAATTTCGCAAACCGCCTCATCCATGTAGTAGCATGGCAGGCAATAATCAGCTTTATACATGACTTCAAGCAATATCTTTTTCGGTTTATCCACGCACATCTCCTTATTTGCAAATTAACATCTGACGCCTGTTTAAAGTAAATACCATAGCAAATGTGTATTTTCAAGGAGATTCCAAATATCGTAATCCATTAACATTTCGGGTTTTTTGAAGATGTTCCAGGTTATAAAATCGCTTTACCTGAATTTTGCAAGCGTCGAGTTTTATGATCTTGTGAAAAGTCACGAATTCAACTATAGATGGCTAAGTAAATAGTGTCAAAACTCTAAAATTTTTTAAGGAAGGATAAATGACTGTTATAGAAAAATTTTTAGGTCAGAAAGTGAAGATTCCCGAAAATCTCCGCTATGATGCAAAACGTGGCTTTTGGGCGCAATCGGAAGATCAAGACATTATCTTTGGACTGACCGAACCGGCTCTGGTTTTATACGGAGGGTTCAAGGATGTGGACTGGCTCGTCCCGGAAGGTCAGGCCGTTCAAGAGAGCGAAGCTATAGTATTTGTCATAACGGCAAAAATCTTATATATTGATGCTCCTTTCAAGGGAACTGTATATTTCAATCACGAGATAAAAAAACAACCCTCTCTTGTACAAAAAGACCCTTATGTTAAAGGATGGTTATTTAGAATCAAACCGGATTCGGAAACGCAACGTGCATTAAACCAATTAGTTGACGCCCAGGAATATGTAAAAAGCTTGAAAGGCTCGGAAGGTTATAAGAACCCCGAGGGATTAAAGGGAGGTGTCTCTGGAATCTGCAAAGCGGTTTATTCAGGAATTCGGGATCAGGAAATATCCTAAAAAGTTCAAGACATTTCGAACGCTTCACTTCTTTCATTGCTGCCCGGTTTTCTGCCAAATCCTGATAACACAAATGTTAAGGAAGGATTAAGATGAACAGTGTTAGAAAGATTCTTTTGGCCTTTGTGGCCATCGCTATTACAGCAGGAGTCCTCTGGTCAAACAACCGTAGCGTTACCCCGCAGGAGGCAACTTGGGCGGATGTCCAGGCCGAAGCGCAGCTGGGTGGATATCACCTTATCAATACTAAAGAGTTATGGAAGCGCTACAACAAGAATCCCGACAACATCTTTCTGGTGGACACGCGCCAGGAATGGGAGTACCGGACAGGTCATATCAAAGGCGCCATGAACTTTCCCATGGAGCCGACCTGGTTGTCACGGTGGCGCAAAAAAGAGGATCTTGGGGTATTCCTGGGTTCAGATAAGGACCGGTTCATCGTTTTCTACTGAGCGGGTTTGGCATGAGTACGAAGCGACTCGGCAGCCCGTGTGGCTGTTCGTCTTGGTTACAGGAATGTTTATCGCGACCCCCTGGGTTATCCGGAATGGCATGCCCAAGGCTTGCCTGTGGAGATTACCCCGGCGGGACTCTCCGGAATGACCCCAGAGTCAAAGACACCGGGGCCTCTATACGGCTGGGCTATGATTTGGACCCTTTTAGGTATCTTTGCGGGAGGCATGGCTCTTAACCTGACCCCCTGTGTCTATCCCTTGATTCCCATCACTGTCTCCTATTTTGGCGGCCGAAGTGGTAAAGGCCAATTAATCGGTCATGGATTATGTTACATCGGCGGCTTATCGATCACTAATTCAGCGATTGGTGTAACTGCCGCCCTGACTGGAGGTCTTATGGGAGCAATGCTTCAGAGCCCTCTAGTCCTCACCGGGATCGCCGCTATTTTGATTTTTTTTGCTACCAGTCTTTTTGGATTCTGGGAATTGCGGCTACCAAGCGGCCTCATGCAGGCAGCATCAAAATCCTATGCAGGCTATTTAGGAACGCTATTCATGGGATTAACTCTGGGGGTGGTGGCTGCCCCCTGTATCGGTCCCTTTGTATTAGGGTTGCTTACTTGGGTAGCAAGTATGGGTAGTCCCTGGCTAGGGTTTATCATCTTTTTCACTCTAAGTCTCGGCCTTGGTTTGCCTCTTTTCTTTCTGGCCGTATTTTCAGGACAGATAAATAAACTTCCTCGCTCCGGTGAATGGATGATCTGGGTAAGGAAATTCATGGGATGGGTTCTGGTGGGTATGGCTGCCTATTTCATTAGACCTGTTTTGCCCAAAACAATAGGAATCCTTTTTTTAGCAACTGTGGCTTTGGCAGCAGGGCTCCACTTAGGATGGATCGATAGGACCAAGGCGAGCTTTCGAGCATTTGAATGGATTAGGACAAGTGTTGTCATAGTGAGCGTGGTTATTACTACGATACTTACAGGCACATGGGTCCTGCAAGGACCTGGCGTAACTTGGCAACCATATTCCGTTGAACTTTTATCAGAAGCGAAAAGATTAAAGAAACCCGTAATCATTGATTTCTATGCTGACTGGTGTAGTCCCTGCCGCGAACTTGAGGAGATCACCTTTCATGATGCAGAGGTTGTCAAACAGGCAGAACAGGACTTTATCATGGTCAAAGTTGACCTCACGCGTAAGGAGAATCCGGTTCATGAGCAACTCTTAAAGGAATATGAAGTCAAAGGGGTTCCAACGGTTGTTTTTCTGGGCCGCCAGGGGAATGAACAAAGCAACCTTCGCCTGGTGGACTTTCTACCAGCGGATCAATTTTTGATCCGAATGGCAGAAGCGAAAAAACTCCTTTAGTGAGCAATTAACCCAAAGAACCAAATCCTTAAGGAATTTCACAATCTTTAAAAAGGGGGGAGACATGCTAAAGGTCATATTCTTTCTCAACGAACCCAATGGTAAGCCGTGAAAGCATTTTAAAGAAATGATGCCCGGGCTGGGCGCAAAGTATGACATCGAGATCGAAACCATATCAAAACCTATAGCTGAATATAGCACCGATGAGTATTTTGAACTGGATTTGCCGGTCGCTCCTGCCGTTATGGTAGGAGAAGAAATCGTAGTTGAAGGGTCTGATGTTTCAGATGAGAAGCTCGAAAGTGTCATCTGCAAACATCTCGGTCTTCCCCCACCTGAGCCTCAAAAGAAGGGTATCCTTGGCCGTGTTTTGAGAAGATGAACCATGATTTAATTGGAAGCAATCTTCAATTTTTAAAAGAGATGTTATAAAAAAATGCGGCCTTGGCGAAAAAATAAGAAGGCCATGATAAAGGCCTCCATTCTTTTAGCTTTTATCATTGCTGCGCTCATCTTGGTTCGTTTCACTCCGGTCAGGCGATTTCTTACCGCCGATCAACTGGGTCGGTTTTTGGAAACTTCGGGTTTTTGGGCGCCTCTGGTCTTTATGGCGATCTATGCCGTGGGAGTATGCCTGTTCATTCCCGGTACTGTATTGGGCGCATTGGGCGCTATTATTTTTGGGGCTTATTGGGGGTTTGTTTATGTCTGGGTGGGGGCCATGGTAGGTGCCAGTGCAGCCTTTTTTATCGGACGTTACCTTGGAAGAGAGTTCACTGCCTCCCTAATTGGCGACAAACTCAAGAGATATGATGATGCCATAGAACGGAATGGTTTCGCTACGGTCCTTTACCTGCGCTTGGTCTATTTCCCCTTCACTCCGATGAACTTTGGTATGGGACTGACCAAGGTTCACTTTTCGGATTATTTAGGCGGCACCGGATTGGGCATCATCGTGGGAACTTTCATATATCTCTTTTTTATTGGCACGCTGAAAGAGGTCTGGAGCAGCGGGAACTGGGGAGAGCTTCTTTCCTTAAAGGTCGTTTTCTCCGTAGCCCTATTTGCTTTTTCCTTCTTTATTCCCAAAATTATCAAAAAGATTAAAGGAAAACCTTCTAACGAATAAAAGTGGGCAGTGAAAAACTAGATTAAAGAGTTCGTATATTTATGGGTAAGGAAAATACAAATTCCTTTTAGAACAGGAGGTAAAGCATGTTAAAGGTAGATCCTCATCCAGATTATCCTCCAGAAGATGGTAGATATCTTAGGGGGAATGATTTCTCTCCGGTTGCCGTGGCGATCATCTTGAATTGTGATGCGGATAAAATCCCTCCCGAGCTTGAGAACCTTGTGAGGGCCGGGATTGAAACGGGAGCAGCTCTGTCTGGAACTGTACAAACCGAAAATATTGGGTTTGAGAAAATTGTTTGCAATATCGTAGCAAACCCCAACATACGCTATATGATCGTCGGAGGACCGGAATCTGAAGGTCATTCAACCGGTGAAGCTTTGAAAGCTTTGATTCACCATGGTGTTGATGAGAAGAAGCGGATCATCGATACCGGCGCACCCCATCCATTTCTGTTCAACTTATCTATGGAGATGATTGACCGTTTTCGGAAGCAGCTTTCTCTAATAGACCTTCAATTTGAGGGAGATCCGGATCTTATCAGAAAGGCTGTCTGGTCCTGTTACCAAGAAAGCCCCGTAGAGTTTCGTGGTTATTCTTTGTACGATCCAGGTGCCTATCCTGAACCTCCGCTAAGTGGTAAACTGACATGGCGAGTCACCGAACCATGGGCTGAAGTGTTGGATGATAAGGAGCGCGCAGCAAAAAAAAGAGCCCAAGAGCTTATGGAACGGCTGAAGGCAAGGTCCAAGAAACTCCAAAGTGACAAGGAATAATAGAGGTAATAGTTGATAGCCTGTCCATACAGCAGACGCAGGAACCCATGCTGCTGATTTCAAATATTACAGAAAACTATTATTTAACGTTATACTTTCCGGTTCTCCGCGGAAAGCCTGGCATCATTAAAGTCAACCGACTCGACTTTCGAGTCGTTAAAGTCCGCCCCTCTCAGATCTGCCATATGAAAGCTGGTTTTTAGCAAATATGCTCGGTTTAACCGTGTATTTCTCAACGTTGCATTTTTAAAATTCGACATTGTGATTTCGGTATTTGAAAGATCCGATTCGGACAAATCGGCACCGATCATCTCAGTTGCGGCAATGACAGCACCTGACAGGTTCGCTCCGCGCAAATTGGCAAGATTCATCTCCGTAAAGCGAAAGCTTGCGCCACGAAGGTCCGCCGACTCGAGAGTCGCTTCCTCGAAATACGCATTGTGGAGAAAGACATTTTCCATCCGTGCCCGGCTGAGGTCAGACTTGGTAAAATTTGCAAAATGGAGGCTGGCCCCTTGGAGGCAGGCATCTTGGAGATCTGCGTACAGAAAAATGGCCCATTGAAGATTTGCTTCCACCATGCTGGCAGCGTTGAGATTCGCCGCCTTAAAATTGGCGGTTCGAAGGTTCGTCCGATCCAGATTTATCCCTTCCAGATTCGCCCTTTCAAGGTTGGCTTGCTGGAGATTCTGTCCGGACAAATCGCGGCCGCTCAAATCGGCCTTCGCGCCCCGTTCTCCGCCGGATTCCAGCCACTTTCGATGATCCTCAAGTACAACCGCCAGTTCGTTTTTGTCGATTTTAACACTGCACATCATACTGATTTCGCCTTTCAATTTTTTCGTTTTAGAGAAAATATACAGATAAGACGTTAAAGGTAGGAAAAAGGTTACACCTCAATTTAACGATTCTCACCGTGGAAAATAATCTAAAGCCCGAGCTTATACATGGATTTTGACCCGCGACAGTGGCCATGGTAATATAAATCAATAAATACATAGAGGCAATTTTTTTTTCAGAGGGTTTGTTTTTTTGATTTTTGGTTGATTTTAGGATATATGTATTTGAAACCAAAGGAGGAGATTATTGGCCACTTTAGGTGTATTATCCTGCCAGATACTGGAACTGGAGTTCTCATATATGCTTGCCAATGACGGCGATATTAGTGAGATAATCGTGGTGGACAACGAGTTCAGCCAAGGCTTGATCGAAGCTTTAAAAAAACGAACCGGATCAACGCCCAGATTAGTGTCGGCATTTGGGGAATACTCACGGCAAGATAACTCCGGATTAACTGTGTTGGTAAACATCTTGGATGTAGGTTTGCATATTGTAATTAAACACTTACAGGAGGGGGTCGTACAAGCATCGAAAGAAATGGCCCCGCACGTAGATGGCATTATGCTCGGATACGGAATGTGTGGAAATGCTCTGACTAACCCAGGGGAATTACTCAGCCATGCGGGCGTTCGTGTACCCGTATTTATTCCTATGGATGAAGGTCACCCTGTCGATGATTGCGTTGGTTTGCTAATCGGCGGTCGTGAGAGCTACTATGCAGAACAGTGCAATATTGCCGGGACAATGTTCATGACACCGGGATTCACCCGACACTGGAAAACAATAATGATCAAAGGCAACCGCGAAGGCAAGTTAGATTGGAAAACTTCGAAGCGCTTATTTAAACATTTCGAGAGGAACTTGTTTCTTACCACTCCGGTGTTATCACAAGAAACCATGGTTGAAAATGTAGAAGAATTTAATCAACATCATGGATTCCGCAATGAGATCCGTCAAGGAACGCTCGATCTCTTACTAAGCACCTGGAAGACAGCAAAAAAATCGATCAGTTGAACTGTAGGCTCTTATACAGGGAATTACAAAACCATAAAAAGGAGGAAGTAAATGCCGACAAAGTTTTGCCCTCATTGCGGTAAACGAACAGGTTTTGATGTGAAGTTTAATATCGTTTGCCGCATTGGTGATGAAGAAGAAAAAGGCTATTTGCGTACTTGCCAGGAATGTGGGGGGCGATTTATAACCATACAAAAAGATGAACGAACAAAGGAAATAAAGAAGGATTGAATAAATTATAATTATTGAGATATCATTAACGTATCGTCTAAATTACTATCAAATCAGATATTTGGAAGTTTGGCAAGCTATCACGAAAATTAAAGGGGCCTCAATTTTGTGATAAGTCATTACCGTATCACAATTTCATGTGAACACAGATAGTTGCAAGGTATCACCACATCTTCTCAGCATGTTTTCATTGAAATTCAGTCTTTAAAATTAAAGATACCGTTCTTCATTTAAAATTGATATTTAGGGCTTATTCAAATTCAAGACTCATAATGATAAACTCCCCATGAGTCTATTGCCTAT
>CAXMTB010000051.1:0-17842 GCA_964195835.1 uncultured Nitrospinaceae bacterium
CAGAGGCTGAAGGTCTTGTTCTGGCCAAAGAGCTGGGAATCTATACCACCGATAACTTTCAGGATTTTTTTAAATTAAAAAACCTGGACAGCATCATTGAACTGACCGGCAAAAAAGATGTCCTGCTGGAGATCATCCGTCTCAGGCCAAAGGGGGTCGGGGTCCTGGAACACAACATCGGCAGGTTAATGAGGCGACTTTTCGAGATCGATCAGCGCCTTAGATCTGCAGAAGAACAGTTGGTCTTTGAGAAAAATTTTTCCGACTTTCTCATCCAGCAGAGCACCGGTGCCATTGTGATTTTAAATACAGATTTTGAAATCGTTGAAACAAATGATGCATATTTGAACACGGTAAATAAATCGAAAGAAGACGTCATTGGTGGATACTGTTACGAGATTTCCCATGGCTACAGGGTTCCGTGTTCGAGTTCGCGTCCCGATATGAAATGCCCAGTAGTGGAGACCCTGAGAACCGGGAGATCCGCTCATGTTATTCATGAACATCCCAGGCCGGGAGGTCATTTCAAATTTTGCAATTTGGTCACTTACCCTTTAAGGGATGAAAACGGCGAAATTTATCGAATCATCGAAGTTTGGAGAGACATCACAGAGCAATTGTCATACCGTTGGGATAAGCAGGTTAAAGAATTAAAATCTGACCTTCAGAAACTGGTTCAAGAAGATCGCATGATCTCTTTGGGAAAACTGGCTGCCAGTTGTGCACACGAAATCAACAATCCCATTCAAGGGTTATTGACGTTCAGCGATTTAATGCAGGATATACTTGCCGAAGGCAAGCCGAGTTCCGAGGACCTGGAACGGTTTAAACGACACCTTTCTTTTATGTCAAAAGAGCTAGAGCGTTGCGGTAACATTATTTCCGGTCTTCTTTCGTTTGCCCGTGAAAGTCCCAGGGAGTACAAGGAAATAGATCTTAACGAAGTCCTTGAGGCCGTCCTTGCCCTGACGAGACATAAAATGAAACTTCGAAATGTCGATCTGACTACGCGGCTATATCCGGGTTTATTAATGATAAAGGGTGATGAACGCGAGCTGCAGCAGTGTTTTCTCAACCTGATTTTCAATGCTATTGAAGCCATGCCGAAAGGCGGACAATTGCAAATCATTTCGGAACTGGACGGTGATAAGAAAAATGTTCGAGTAGAGGTCCAGGACACCGGGTACGGAATCCCTGAAGAAAACCTGGAACACATTTTTGATCCCTTTTTTACCACAAAGAGCGAAGGGAAAGGGACCGGACTTGGATTATCCATTGCCTATGGCGTCACCAAAAATCATAAAGGAAACATTAAGATAAACAGCAAAGTGGGAGAAGGGTGTTCCTTTGTTTTAACTTTCCCTGTATTGTAGTTTTTTCGCCCAATGGAGGAAAACTATGGATAGAAAAATGAGTGTCATGATTGTGGATGATGAGGCCATCGTTCGGGAATCTCTCTTTCACTGGTTTAAAAAATATGGCCATGTGGTAGAGAGCGCTTCATCGGGCTTTGAAGCTTTGGAGAAGCTGGAAAAATATCCTTTTCATCTCCTTTTTGTCGACATTAAAATGCCGGGGATGGATGGCATAGAACTGCTGGAAAAAGTTAAGACAGAATATCCGGATACGCTCGTAGTCATTATTACCGCATACGGATCCATTGAATCGGCGGTAAAAGCCATGCGAATCGGCGCCACCGACTATCTGCTCAAGCCCTTCAAACCGGATCAGCTCTCTCTTGTAATGGAGCGGATATCCGTTCAAAAAAGGCTTGTATCACAGTACAACTATCTTAAAGGACGATTAGAAAAAATCACCCGTTTCGATAACATTATCGGACAATCACCGCCAATGGAGGCGGTTTTCAGTCTAATTCCAGAGGTTGCCCAGAGTGATTCCTCTATTTTGCTTTTCGGAGAAACCGGGACCGGCAAAGAACTGGTTGCTAAAGCCATTCATGCCGAAAGTCGCCGATCCCATCTACCTTTTATCGCCATCAACTGTGGTGCGATACCGGAATCCCTTTTGGAAAGCGAACTTTTTGGGCATCAAAAAGGGGTGTTTACCGGTGCGACCCGTGCCCGAAAGGGTTTCTTGGAAGTCGTTTCCGGTGGGACCCTGTTCCTTGATGAAGTCGGAGAAATAAGTCCCAAGATGCAGGTTGATCTCTTGCGCGTCCTGGAGGAAAAGAAAATAACAAGTATTGGGAGCAGAGAACCTGTTGACGTAGATTTTCGGCTCATCTCAGCCACCCGGCAGGATCTGAAGAAAGAGGTGGCTGAAGGCAATTTCAGAGAAGATTTCTTTTACCGCATCAATGTTATCATAATCGAAATTCCGCCGTTAAGAAAAAGAAAGGAGGACATCCTCTTACTCGTTGAACACTTTCTTATAAAGTACAGTCAGGAAACGAATAAAAAAGTAGACCATGTCACCAGCGATGCAATGGGATTGTTAAAGCAGTACGACTGGCCGGGAAATGTCAGGGAATTGGAAAATGCTATTGAAAGAGCTGTTGTACTTTCCAAATCCCGGACACTCAGGACTGAAGATTTTTCTTTCATTCAACCGTCTGGTATACGATTTACAGAATCTCTGTCGTTACGTGAAATGGAAAAGGAGTATATTCAAAAGATCCTGGAAGAAAACACCTGGAA
The DNA here is from genome assembly GCA_964195835.1 of uncultured Nitrospinaceae bacterium. Lineage (GTDB taxonomy): Bacteria > Desulfobacterota > Desulfobacteria > Desulfobacterales > UBA11574 > UBA11574. Next base: position 2,658 of record CAXMTB010000051.1, read on the forward strand.
TGTAACCCGATCCGCCAAAATCCTGGGAATTAACAGGGTTACTTTGCACAAAATGATTAAACGGTACAATTTGAAAAGGAAACCCTGACCTCGGACAGTCGGCCCAGCCTTTTTCAGGAATATCTTTTCTCATGACCTCAAATAAAAAACCCGTCGGTGTGGTACCGCTTGGAGACGTTCCCGAAATCGTCCTAAAGGTTATCGCAGGCCATATCACCGGGTGTTTCAAACTTACCACTCAAATTCTTCCTCCTCTGGAACAACCTGAATATGCTCTTGATGAAAGACGGTTGCAATACAATGCCGCCATCATCATTGAAACGTTTGAATCCATGCATTTCAGCGATCACGATAAGGTTATCGCTGTTTTAAATCAGGACCTTTTTATCCCTATTTTTACCCATGTCTTTGGTGAGGCAAGGCAGGGCGGAAAATGTGGCCTGGTCTCATTATTCAGATTAACGAAAAACCCCAACGGTTCCACCCCGCCAAAATCTATCATTCATGAACGTGCGGCAAAAGTGGCGCTTCATGAACTGGGCCATCTTTTAAATCTGCTTCATTGTGAGCACAAAAAGTGTCTCATGCACTTCTCAGGAGGTATCGATGAAGTGGATGAAATGTCCCTTGACTTTTGCGAGTATTGCTCAATTTATCTTCAGGATAAACTTCGTTGAGCAGCGGAGTCATCGAGTGGTTGAGTAGTTAAATGGCTACAGTGTGTGTAGCCATAGACAACACACAGTTATCCTTATGATATTTATATATTTTTAGATGAAACATCCCCTCATATCTCTTCCAAGTATAGCCAAAGTCATCACTCTCCCAGATAAGCTTTAAAAAGCTGCGCTTCGTTCATCCCATTTATGATTTCAAAATAATGAATAATACCAATAGGTAAATAATTTAAATAATGTTTTATCAATTTCTGGCACTCTCATTGCAATTAAATTATCAAAAGATGAATTAAGTGCGGTTTCCTACTTATGGCTCAGGGAGGGTGCGAATGTTAAGTTCCGGCTGCATAAAGATTTACCGCGCCATTAAAAAAGGTCATTATCATGAAAACCAATGAATCCAAATCGAAAAAGGAGAAAAAGAAAGATGTTGGTTCAAAAAGCCTTATCGGAATAGATCAACCCTTTGATTACCAGAAGGTGGTTGCGGTAACCGGTCCGGAATATGTTCAGAATCTGCAACATGACGGAGTTGTTTTAGTCCTTTATGAGAAACTGAAAAAAAATCTTCCCGGTTTTTATTTGTCCGAAGATAAATGTGTCTGGATGAGAGCCGGGGTCATTAATTTCAGGCGATGTGATTATGACTATGATTGCTACAATTGTCCGTTCGACCAGGCGATGATATCTGCCATGGGCGAAAAAATCGCTCCGGATCAAGAAGAAAGGCAAGCGTACTGGTTGAGACATGTGAAAGAAAAATATAAAATCGCTGCAAGGCCGTGCATCCACTTTTTATCAGGACGGATAGAGTCTCCTGAGGAATGTCCCGGTAATTATAAATGCGATCATTGTACTGTTCATGAACTCCTGGATAAAAAAACTCAGGTGAGAACCTCTGAAAGATCGGTATACAAAAACGTATCCGGGTATCGAATGGTTGAGGATTACTATTATCATTTCGGACATTCATGGGTACACATTGAAGATGGTGGACGTATTAAAGTCGGCGTAGACGATTTTTCATCCAAGGTTTTAGGGGCGGCGGATGCCATAAATCTCCCTCCGAAAGGCGTATTTTTAAAGCAAGGAGAAATCGGGTGTGTATTGACCCGCAATGATAAAAAAGCCCCCATGCAATCTCCTGTGTCAGGAACCGTTTGCACTGTAAATGATAAAGTTTTAAAGCAGCCGGCCGTCGCACACAATGATCCATACCATCACGGTTGGTTATTCATGCTGGACCCTGCAAACATCAAGCCTGATCTGGAAGTTCTCTATTCCGGCAAGGAGTGCTTTCAGTGGATGGAAAAGGAAAGTCAAAATCTTTTTGAACTACTGGGACCCAGCTACAAGCAACTGGCGGCTACAGGTGGTGAACCTATTGACGACATATTTGGGCATTTTCCCGAGATTTCCTGGGATCGGCTGGTGAGGACTTTATTTCGTACGGCCGAAAAGCGCTAAATCATTCCAATAAAGGAGATCCTACCATGAAAAATAATGTATATGAATTTAAAAAGAAAACGTCAGATGGGCAAAAGAAAGGCTATCAGATAAAAAAGCTCATTGGCATAGATCTGCCCTTTGATTACGATGAAGTGGTCTCGATAACCGGTCCCGAATATGTTCGGAACCTGCACCGTGACGGAATGGCCGTCCTCCCGAATGAGGAACTGAAGAAAAATTTCGCTGATATTCTTTTAAGAGCCATTGAAAAGCCAACTTACGCGAAAGTGTCGGGGGTTCAGATTGCTAACAATTATTATCACCATATCGGCCATTCCTGGGTGCAACCATTGCAAGATGGATGGGTCAGGATCGGAATCGACGATTTCACCTCCAAGGTTTTCGGACCGGCGGATCCGATAAATCTTCCTTCTGTCGGAGACTTTTTGATGCAAGGCGAAGTGGGATGGGTTCTGAACCGCAATGATCACGAGGCCCCCATGCAGTCCCCTGTTTCCGGAATCGTGTTCGCTGTAAATGATAGAATCAAAGAGCAGCCCGAGATCACACATAATGATCCATATGGAGAAGGCTGGTTATTCCTTTTAAATCCAGTCAGCCTTAAAATCGATATGAAGGCGCTTTATCTGGGAAAAAAATGCTTCCAATGGATCGAAAATGAAATTCAGAATCTCCTGAAGTTTCTTGGGCCAAATTGCGAGAGACTGGCAGCCACAGGAGGTGATTTGATTGACGATATCTTCGGACATTTTCCAGAGATTGACTGGGACCGGCTGGTGAGGACGTTTCTGCGTACAAAATAAAATAGCTAAAGCTTTGCGCTTTGTTTTTGAAATTTTAAAGGAGGTTTTCTGTATTTGAAACCTCCTTTGCTGTTTTAATAAGATTGTGTTATAAATAGATATTTGAGGGGTCGGGGAATTTCTCTATTAAATTCTTGAATATTAGCGGAATGGATGATCTTTTTTTAAAACGGGTGCTGTTTGAGTGGCTTAGGGATCGTTAGAAAGAACAGGCGCACGCCGAAATCGTATCTTTAAATAAATTGCAAATTATACAGCGAACCTATTGATTTTTCAAAAATTGGTTCCTGTTCTTTCTTTACGAACCCTTGCCACGAGTTCACGCGTTTTAAAAAAAGATTATCCATGAAGCGACGTTAGAGAAAAACACCCCGAGGGCTCAGATATTTTATTTGATAAACCTGGCGCCAAGATTTAACACCTGAATCATGCAAGATTCAGGTAACAATTTCTATACTTCTAATGCCTAATGAAAAAAGATATTACCAAAATAGAAGACACCCTGCGGCAAATCGAGCAGCTTAATATACGGTTTGCCACCTTAAATGCCATCTCCAAAATCATCAGCAGCAGTTTGAATCTTGATGAGATGCTAAGCAGCACAATTGACAACATCCTCGATGCCCCTGAGGTTGACAGTGTCAGAATTTATTTGTTGAATGATGGGGGAAAGATCCTTAATCTGGCTGCCCATAAAGGGCTTTCAGCCAATTTTATAAACAAACCCCTTATGAGATCTCGCAAACCCGGTAACGGACTTCTGGGTCAGACCCTACTTGGCGGTGAGCCAAAGGTGGTCGAAAATACGCTGCAACCCATTGGCCCCGATGCGGATCTTCTTATTGAAGAAGGCTTTCAATCCACCGTTTATATACCACTGACAACCAAGGGAGCATCCATAGGCGTAATGTGTGTGTCCAGCTTGAACCAAAACACGTTTTCATCCGAATTTGTTGAATTCTTGACCGTCATCGGAAACCATATCGGTGTTGCTTTAGATAATGCAAATATGCATAAAAACATTAAAGAGGCTTATCAGGACCTAAAGGAGGTTCAGGAACAGATTGTTTGGACGGAAAAACTGGCCTCTTTAGGAAAATTGGCCGCCACCATTGCTCATGAGATAAACAATCCGCTTGCCGGGGTTTTGAACTATATCCGATTGATCATAAAGCAGCTGTCACGGAATCGCTTTACTCATGAAAAACTTGAGGATATCTCCCGATATTTGAAAATTATGGAATCTGAGACAGCCCGGTGCGGAGAAATCGTTAAAGACCTTCTGGCATTTGCCCGTCGGACTAAAATTACCATGGAGAGTAACAATATTGAAGACATTATCAATAAAACCCTGAATCTCATTTCCCATGAACTGGAAATGAAAGAACTTCAATTAAAAAAAAATATTGCGCCGAATCTCCCAAAAGTTAAATGCGATTTTAAACAGATCCAACAGGTTCTTTTAAACCTCATGTATAATGCGTCAGAAGCAATGCCAAGCGGGGGTACTCTAACCATAACAGCCAACAGAGCCAACGGGGCTAAAGCGCTTTTAGAGGTGACAATTTCTGATACAGGCTGTGGCATTTCTGAAAAAGATATGGAAAATATTTTTGAGCCTTTTTTTACGACCAAAGAAGAGGGGAAAGGCGTAGGTCTTGGTCTTTCCGTGGTTTACGGTATCATCGCCAGACACAATGGTACCATTGCAGTGGAAAGTGAGCCTGGAAAGGGAAGCACTTTTAAGGTTCGGTTGCCGTGTAGCTGATTGCAAAGCAGGAAGAAAGAGCCAATCATAAAATCGTGAATCGATTTTACAACTTGTCCCGGAATTCCGTGGTCACGGAAAGATTCATATCCAATCGCAAATCCTTTTCCGATAGGCCCATAGCAAGTCCCAAAAACTGAGGAAGATAGAGTATGGTCATACTCATATCCTCTTTGCACATCCCCGAAATTTTCTTCTGATACGCCTCCAGGTTCATCTGGCACATCGGACATACCGTGACGATAGCATCAGCTCCCCGAGCCGCCTTTAATATCCCAGCGACAAGCTCCAGGGCCACCTCAGGCTTGGTGGTCATGTGGGATGCGCCGCAACATCTGCCCCCCATGTTCCATGGATGAATCTTTGCCCCTACAGCCTCTATAAGCGGTTCCATGGAACGGGGCTCCTCAGGATCATCGAAAATAAAATAAGGCCGAAGGCACTGGCATCCATAGTAGGGTGCAATGTTCAGATCGATAAAGGGGTTTTTCACCCGGGAAACGATCTTTGCAGGACCTACATCACGGGCAACGACGTCAAGGAGGTGCCGGACCCGCACCTGGCCGTGATAGTGCAGCTTTTTTTCTTCTAATATGGTGTTAATTTTATCAAGAAGCTCCGGGTCTTTTCGGCTCTTTTTCTCAACCTTTTTCAGGTTCAGATAGCACGCGCTGCACGGGACAAGAATCTCTTTGGTCCCGTCCATCTCCTCGGCCATGGCCAGGTTATACGCTGGCAAAACCAAAGAAAGGAGATAGCTGGTGGCCTCCGCAGCGCTGGCACCGCAGCAGGTCCAGTCCTTAAGCTCCAACAAATTTGCTCCCAGTTCCTGCATAAATGCCCGGGTAGAGGCGTTATATTCAAGGGCCGTCCCTTCCAGAGAACAACCCGGATAATATAGGTACTTCATATTTACCCTCCAAAAATAAAATCGTATTACGATTTTATAAAACGCGGCTTCACCGCTGCAAAAGGTATTCTATGATTTCTGCTCTAACGCTTCAACCTTACGAAAGATTGACTCTAGAGCACCGCTCCCTTTTGAAGGGAGTCCAAAAGAAACTTTTCCTTTGCCCATGAGTTTCATCCCCAACGGGGCAAACTGAAGCGGCATGAAAGGGTTTTTCATGGAAAGAAAATAGAGCGTCATGAACTCCATCTCTCTAACCCGGCCATGGCGGCGTACACTCTCCATAAAGCTTTGGTAAAAACGGATACTTTTCTTATAGGGTGCCAGATTCTCTTTTGCAGCTATCTGCTTGAGTGCACTCATGGCCTCGGTCAGCGGAAGCCCTCGGGGACATCGCAGTGTACAGTAATAGCAGACGGAGCATAGGGAAAAGGTCTTGCTGTGAAAAATTGTTTCCTTTTCCCCCATAAGGACATTATACCATAGCTGACGCGGCGTAAGATCCATGGCAAAGGCGTTGGGACAAGAACCGGTGCAGGTGCCGCACTGAATACAGGCACTCACCATATTCCGAATTTCGGCCAGGGAATCAATGACAGGTTCGGGTACGGTTGTAGAAACCTGTTCGATGTCTATTTTCCCCGCTGGATTCATGGCTCCCCCTTTATTATTGATAATTTTCGATTGTTGATTGTCGATTGAATGTATTTTGCCAATTACAAAGAAAATCGACTTTGACATAGCAGCCTGAGCTGTGTCGGTTTAAAACTTTTCCTTAAATCAACAATCATCAATCCTATGCCGTTCCTTCAAACGCCGAATCGATGACGTCGAACATTTGCTGGTCTAAAAACCCGGCAAGGGTCGACGCGCTGTTCGGACAAACCGTGGCGCATGATCCGCATCCCTGGCACATGGCGGCATTGACCAGAACTTTTTCCAGTTCCGGATCGACCATGCGAGCACCATATGGACAGGCCTCAATACACCGCTCACATAGACTGCAAAGGCTGTGACGGACCTCTGCCAACACTTTTCCGGCAGGCATCCGTTCATGTGAAAGAATCCTTAAGGCTCTCTGGGCCGCAGCTTCGGCGGTTGCTATCGATTCCGTGATGTTGCGAGGAGAATGCGCAAGACCGCAGGCAAAAATTCCTTCTTTAAGTGAATCGACGGGTCTCCATTTCGATTCCGCCTCTTCAAAAAAGCCGTCCCGATCCAGTGTCGCTCCAAATGATTCCGCCAGATCTTTGGGTAGTCTAGGTACAATGCCGGTGGCAAGGACAACAAGGTCGGCATAAATCTGAACCGATTTTCCGATAATCGGTTCAACGGCTGTCACTCGAACAAATCCGTCCGTGGGAGTAACCTGAGGTTTTTCAGCCAGATCGTACTGGATAAAGATTACACCTGCCTTTCGGGCTTGAGTGTAATAGGACTCTGTAAAACCATAGGTCATCATGTCCCGATAAAGAATGTAGATATCAATTTCCGGATTTTTCTCCTTGAAATGCAGTGCGTGTTTTAAGGCCGTGGTGCAGCATATGCGGCTGCAATAATTCCTTGGCTCCTGCCTGGAATCGACACATTGAATCATGACAATCGACTCGAGTCGACTTTGATCGAGTGTATTGTTATGTATTTTTCTCTCCAGATCTTTTTGGGTGACAATGGCCTCGCTTGTGCCGTAGTTATAGGATGTCGTGTCAGCTTCCACTCCTCCGGCAGCAAGTATGGTCACGCCATGTTCCAGAGTGAAAGCGCCCTTTTCTTCGTCCTCAACAGTGGTATAAAAACGCCCTACCTGACCATGGGACGCGCGCACCCGGCAATTGGTGTGGATCCGAATGAGAGGGTGTTTTTCCACCTTCAACAGCGTTTCGTCTAATATTGTCTTTGTTGTGTTGCCTTCCAATGTTCGTTGTAACCAGTTAAGGTTACCACCCAACATCTCTTCTTGCTCGATCAGATCTACCTGAAAGCCGTGATCTGCGATGGCAAGGGCTGAGGACATTCCGGCAATTCCGCCGCCTACCACCAGGGCCTTCTGAAGAATCTTTTGGCTGGGCACAGGATCCGGATCAGCCCATTTAAGCCGGGCAAGCCCTGTTCCCAAAATAGATAGCAATTCACTGTTGATTTTTGATATCTCATCCGCAGACAAAGTTTCAGATTTTAGATTTGAGCTTTGAGCCATAAGCATTAAATCGACCACTTCTATAAGAGCAGGATTCAGCCCCACCCGCCGTCCCAGTTCTTTGATTTTTTGGGCATACACATAGGGAAGACACGACCCGATCAGAATCCGGTTCGGTTTGTGTTTTTCCACCCGCTCAATAAGGTTTTCCCATCCCGTGACCGTACAGGTTTGCTCAAGAAAGTCGACCTGATCTACAGCGGGGTCGACCTTGAGACATCGAACAAGTTGTTGGGTGTCGAGAAGCTTGGCAAGCAGATCACCGCAGGTGCAGACAGCGATCAAAATTCTAGGCGGTTCCTGAGAAATATCCGGAAATGGCTCGACGGATGAAATTTCAAGACTAAGGCTGCCTCCGGCGGCATGAATGATGCGGGATGCAGACAAAGCAGCGGCAGAAGCCTGAATGACAGATTCACTGATGTCTTTAAGGCCGGAGAAGGAGCCTCCCAATACGATCCCCTCCTTACTTGTTCGCGTGAGTGAAAAGGGTTCGGTCTGGCCAAACCCCCACTGATTAAGCGGCATTTCCACCATTTCGGCCAGAGCTGTGGTACCCAAAGCCGGCCTCTGGCCCACGGAGAGCACAACCATGTCGAAGATCTCTTCTATATGGGTGCCGGAATAATCAACATGCCTGACAATGAGATCGCCGCTGTTTTCATCATATAAAACGGAGTGGACACGCCCTTTTTCAAACCGAACGCCGTGTTCGGTTTCCGCCCGGTCACGGTACCGCTGAAAAGATTTCCCGAAAGTACGCATATCCATATAAAAAATGGCTGCTTCCAGCGCTCCTCCGGCCCTTTCCTTGGCCACAAGGGCTTCTTTAATCGCATGCATGCAGCAGATGGACGAACAATAGTCGGCGTCGATCTGGATGTCTCGCGATCCCACACACTGAAGCCAGGCCACTTTACGCAGCGGTTTACCGTCGGAAAGCCGCACCAGACGACCCTGATTCGGTCCTGTCCCACTTAAAATCCTTTCGAACTCAAGGCTTGTTACCACATTCGGATACATACCGTACCCATACGTGTTCTTGCCTCCGGCAGGATCAAAATAAGATGTTCCGCCGCAGAGAACCAGGGCACCGACCTCCATCGGGGGTTCTTTGCTTGCTTCGAGATCCTGATATGTTCGGATGATCATAGGAATAAGGGTGTCGGGATCGAACGGTTTGAGGAGATAGTCCAGTGCCCCTATTTTCATGGCTTCTACAGCAGTCTCTACCGTGGCATAGGCTGTCATCATGACAACACTGAGGTCGGGAAAAACCTCTTTGGCCTTCTGAAGGAGTTCCACACCGTCCATACCCGGCATTTTGATATCTACGAGCATCAGCTCGTACGCTTGTTTTGACAAATGATTCAGAGCTTCCGAACCGGATGCGGCTATATCGACTGCAAAACCTTCATCTTCTAACCAGGCCTTAAGGGAATCGCGCATGATCAATTCGTCGTCCACCACCAGAATTCGAAAATCTTTGCGGACTTCTTCTAAAAGCTTGATGGCTCCTGTAGAACATACTGCTTCACATTCCCCACACCGGCTGCAAACATTCGTATCGATAATATACGCGTTGGGAATCGCATGCGGAACCGGAAGGTAGATAGCCTTTCGCCCGGACAGTCCGGTGTTAAAGGCGTCCGGAACCTCTACCGGACAGACCTTCACGCACTCACCGCAACCGATACAACGGGAAGGATCAACAAGATTCGGCTTCTGGCGAAGTAACACCTGAAAGTTTCCCGGTTCGCCTTCCACGGAGACAAGTTCGGTGGACAAACGGATGTCTATGTTTTCATGGAAGAGCCCTTTGCGAAGACAATACTGGGACGATGTATCCCGATCCACCATTGGAAGCATCTTACACATGCCGCAGCGATCGGTGGGAAACTGATAATCGAGCTGGCTAAGAATCCCTCCAATGTGCGGTGACTGATCAATGAGGGTCACACCATAGCCGAATTCCGCCAGATCCAGGGCAGCCCGGATACCGCTGATTCCGGCCCCCACCACCAGTGCTTTACCGATTTTTTTCTTCATAATAAGCTTCCTCAGCCGATTGCTTTATCCCATTTTCATCAGTCAATGGGGGTATAAAATATCCTGAATATCCTGTTAATCCTGTCAAGCTGCTTTTCCGATACCAACAACTTCGGCAAGCTCATCTTCACGGAACACTGACAGCGGAAGATCATCCTCAATGCTGCGACCAGCCTCGTACTCAAAAGCTTTTTGTGTATGATATGAAACGGTTCTAAACAGTTCCATCACCGGAATGTCGTTGGGACAGGCATTCGTGCACTGACCGCATCCGACACATGAGGTGCTCATGTGGGCAATCCGAGTCATGTGGTAAAAAACGGTATCGGTGGGCATTTTGATTACACCCTTGCGATTGGCCCATCTAAGATACTGAACAGGATCATGGTTAAATACATCCGTAACAAAGACACATTCCTTACAGTAGCAGACCGGACAGGCAACCCTGCAGTTGTAGCAATTTACACACTCGGCAAAATAGGTATTCAGTTTCTCCAAGCTGTTTGTGGCCTCTGTGGTCTCGGCAAACATTTTATCGCGATAGGCGCTTCGTTCAGTGACCAGAGATTTAACGGCTGCAGAACGTTCTGTTGGTTCCTCTGTGTCGTAAAGATCAAGTTTATCATAAAGCGTCTCTCCTTTAGGCGTCCGGGCTTGGATCAAAAGCTGATTGTCGGTATCGACCCCAAAAAGTCCGATTAAAATATCTGCACCGTTGGGGACCGGGTTTTCGCAGGCCCTGCACGCAGGAGCGAGATCAAATCCTTCAAAAGTCAATTTTTTCCCGGATAAGGCGTCTTTGTAAAACCTTGAAGTGAATGCTGCTTCTTTTTTTCCATTGATCTGGATATAATCGCCATTCTTGAAAGCACCCAGGCAGTCGATTCCTACCAGTACCACCTCTTCGGTTCGGCCTTGCTTGAGTTTCACCAGTTCGACAAACGCACGTATCTCGCAGGGACGCAAAACAACCGCAATTTTTGCGCCCATGGGCTTACGTGTGAGCCGGGAAACGATTTTGGCCCCATTCAAGGGAAAAACCGGTGCCAAAGGGTCGGCGCCGTTCAGCTGTTTAGGATCCGTCACCAGTGTCGGCATCACTACGTTTTTTGCAGGGAGATGTTGTGGAACCAGGATTGCACTGATATCTTCCAACTGGAGGATGGATCGATAAAAATCCCGCAGAGTTGTCAACAGGTCGCCGTCTTTTACGTTGATTTTCGCTGTTTTCACTGTCCGTTTCCTCCTGATTGAAACCTTAAACTTGAAACTTGAAACTCGCTATTTGTACTGGTTGCCTTCAATGAAAAAAGAATTTTGCTGTTGGTATTTGATCACGACATCAAAATACCATTAATGGTCTTCATCCAGCATCCAGTTTCGAGTATCCAGTATCCAGTTTCAATTTATATTATCATGGCTGCTTTAGCCTCATTGGGACCCAGCGTTCTGACCTGTGCCACCATTTCATGAATGGTCTCGGCGAACCGGATGCCGTCACTGGCGCCGATCCAGGTCAATCTGAGCCGCTCATCTCCAAAGCCGAATTGGGAAAGGATCTCTTTGAGAAGCTTGATCCGCCTCCGAGCCTTGAAATTTCCGTTGATATAATGACAATCTCCGGGGTGACATCCACTGACCAGGACTGCATCGGCCCCCTCAAGCAGAGCCTTGATCACATATTTGGGGTCAACCATGCCGGTACACATGACCCGAATCAACCTCACATTGGCAGGATATCCCAACCTGGCAGTTCCGGCCAGATCCGCAGCGGTATACGTGCACCAGTTGCAAACAAAAGCAATGATTGTGGGTTCAAAATTAGCCATGATCTCCTCTCTTTGAGACCTTTGAAAAACGTCCCCTTTTGCCCAATTTCTTCGTCAGGCTCAGATTTTAATCCTCGAAATACTCAATGTATGCCTGCGGGTAAAATCTTCGCCTTCCTTGAACTTTAACAAAATTGAACATTTTTTAAAGGCCTCTGGTTTTATGTTCAGTGTTTAATAAAGAAACAACACACTGAATAAGAAACACTATTTTACATTCCCACAAAATGCAGCGAATCAACGATCCCTTCGAGTTCTGCAAATATCTGCTTCTCGTTGAAATGTTTAACCTGTGCCGCACCGCTCGGACAAAATCCTGCACAACTGCCACATCCTTTACATAGGGCTTCATTGACCTCTGAGACGCCCGTGCGGGCATTATACTCTATGGCAGTATACGGACAGAGATCGATGCAGGTCCGGCACCCGGCACACACATCCGGATCGATCCACGATATGATGGGAGCAACCTTCACCTTCCCAAGAGTGGCCAATGCCAGAGCTTTGACAGCTGCTCCGGAAGCCTGAGAAACCGCATCCGGAATATCCTTGGGACCTTGACAGGCCCCGGCAAGGAAAACACCGTCCGTAGCCGTATTCAAGGGACCCAGTTTGGGGTGTTCCTCCAGAAAGAATCCATCGGCGCCCAGGTTGACACCAAAGATCCTGCCCACCTCGTGAGCATCACTGCGGGCCTGCATGGCGACGCAAAGGACAGCCATATCTACCGGAATCCTTAAACGTCGTCCCAAAAGGGTGTCTTCTGCAATGGCAATGAGTTTACCCTCCTCTTCCGGTTTGACAGCCTGGTCGGTAATCTCAGCCACCTTGCCCCTGATGAACCGGGTACCCTCTTCCTGGCACCGTTTATAAAACTCTTCGTAGCCTTTGCCAAAACAGCGCATGTCGATGTAAAAATTATAAACCTGAGTGTCATGACCGACCTTCTCATGAATTAAATGGGCATACTTGAGGGCATACATACAGCAGACCCGGGAGCAGTATTCATGATAGTTCACATCCCGGCTGCCGATGCAGTGCAAAATGGCCACACTTTTCGGGGTTCGGGTAAATTCCTTGTTTTCGTCTCTGATAAAGATCTCGCCGCCGGTGGGCCCGGTTGCATTACTGAGGCGCTCGAATTCAAGAGAAGTAAAGACATTTGGATATTTACCGTAGCCAAACTGTTTCATTGGTGTGGGATCTATGATGTCGTAACCGGTGGCGACGATAATACTCCCAACTTTTACCTCCAGTTCTTCTGCCTGCATGTTGTGATCTATGGCCTTGGCCTCGCAGACCTTAATGCATTCCATACACTCACAGCAGACACCGCAATTAAGACAGCGCCGGGCTTCTTGTTGGGCCGCGCTTTCTGAAAATCCGAGGTCCACTTCGTCAAAGCAAGCGGCACTCATTTTGACGTCCAGATGCTTTGGATGGGCCCGGGCTTTTTGGGGACTCCCTTCCGGAATTTTTTGCCAATCAGTGCCCGGTTTTTCCTGAGCCTCGAGCTGCTGCGTATAAAGTTCCAGGTCCTCACCGTTGATATAGCGATGGATTGCTTCGACAGCCTTGTGACCCGCAGCCACCGCCTGTATCACGGTGTCCGGGCCGGTAACCGCATCGCCTCCGGCAAAAACATAGGGTATGTCAGTTTGCATTGTTTGGGGATTTACATTCAGTGTGTTTCGTTGAGACCATTTTAAGTCCGGCACCCGGGCTGCCCAGGATGTGTCAATTTTCTGACCAATGGCCGGGATCACTGCATCACAGGGGATTACGAATTCGGAACCGTCCACCGGAATCGGGCGACGTCGTCCACTGTCATCCGGCAGTCCAAGTTCGGTTCGGATACATTCAAAGCCGTCGACCTTACCCTCTTTTGCAAGAATCCCGACCGGGGCGGTGAGAAAGGAAAATCGAATCTCTTCCTTTTTAGCGCCCTCGATCTCTTCTGTATAGGCCGGCATCTCCTGTTCTGAGCGGCGATACACAACAGTGACTTCTTGGGATCCCAGACGTTTGACAACCCTGGCAGCGTCAATGGCCACGTTACCGCCGCCGATGACCACAACCCGGCTGCCGGGGAATGTTTTATTGCCCAAGTTTACTTCCCTTAAAAAGCGAATCGCATCGATAACGCCCTGAGTGTCCTTTTCACCGGGGATTTGCATATCCAAAGAATTATGAGCTCCAATCCCAAGAAATACAGCGGCAAAGCCCTCTTCTTTCAAATCTTCAAATGTGAGATCGGTTCCAAATCTGACGCCGGTGCGCGTTTTGACACCCTGTCTGAGGATGTGGTCTATCTCCTGGTCCAGAACTTCCGGTGGGAGACGATAATCCGGAATGCCCACCCGGAGCATTCCGCCTAAAACCTCAAGCGCTTCAAAGATGGTCACCTGGTAGCCCTTTAACCGCAGGTAGTATGCGACGGTCAACCCCGACGGACCGGATCCAATGACAGCCACCTTTTCCGTGCGTTCTTCTATTTTGAGCGGCTCGAGCGCTTTCAAATTCGCATGGTCAGCGGCAAAGCGCTTCAAATCCCTTATGGCAATTGCCTCATCCAACTCCTGCCTTCGGCATTCAGATTCACAAGGATGCGGGCATACGCGACCCAGGACTCTCGGCAGCGGCAGCCGCTCCATGATGAGTCGCGTTGCCTCTTGATACTTTCCCTGGCTGACAAGTTGCACATAGCCTTGAATATTGATACCTGCCGGACAAGCGGTTACACAAGGCGCCCGGTCTTTTTTGTCTATACAAAAAGTAATGGGTACGGCCTGTGGAAAGGCTCTATAAACGGCCTTTCGATTATCCAGACCCTCATCCCATTCACTGGGAACCGATACCGGACAGACACTAACGCACTCGCCACACCCGGTACAGACACCCTCTATTACATACCGCTGTTTGCGACGGATTTTAACGGTGAAGTTGCCGATGTATCCCGCTACTTCCTTTACCTCGCTGTAAGAATGCAACTCGATGTTTGCATTCTGGGCCACTTCAACCATTTTTGGGGTTCCAATACATGCGGCACAGTCGAGGGTAGGAAAGGTCTTATCGAACTGGAGCATATGGCCGCCAATGGTTGATGATTTTTCTACCAGATATACCTTATGTCCGGAACTGCCGATGTCCAAGGCAGCCTGCATGCCTGTAATACCACCACCCACAACCATGATATCAGGATGTACATTTACCTCTCGGGCATATAGGCGTTCATGATAATTGACCCGGTTAATCGCCGCAGCTACAAGTGTTTTTGCTTTGCGGGTAGCCTCATCTTCATCCTTGGTAACCCAGGAAACTTGCTCGCGAACCGAAGCCATTTGGAAAAAATAAGGGTTGAGCCCGGCCCGCTGGCAAGCACCCTGAAAGGTTTTCTCGTGGAGTCTTGGCGAACAGGAGGCTACCACAACCCTGTTAAGGTCAAATTCCTTAATGTCCTTTTCGATCATCTCCTGGCCGGG
>CAXMTB010000052.1:0-17756 GCA_964195835.1 uncultured Nitrospinaceae bacterium
CGGAAAATCGATAACCCCCTGTCCCAATATCGCCCGTATTCCGATTTCATTTACCGCTGCTGCAACATGGTCTTCGTAAAAATATCCGTCGCAGCAGGTCGTTGTTCCCGACAGTAACATTTCCGCACCCGAAAGCAGCGCCCCGAGTCTTACGGATTCAGGGTGAATATGGTTCGCTTCGGCGGGAAAGATATATTCATTCAGCCATTTGGAAAGTGGAAGGTCATCAGCCAAGCCTCTGAAGAGTGCCATGGGAAGGTGGGTATGGGTATTGACAAGGCCCGGCATAATGATGCCGCCGCGGGCATCGATGATCTTGTCTCCTTCAGGGAGCGGCGCATCATTTTCAAGTGGTTCAATTTTAGCCAGTTTATCGTTCTTTATACAGAGGACACCGTTATTGATAATATCAAAATCAGAGTTCATCGTGATAACGGTGCCGTTGTGTATGACAATATCATAATTCATTGTTTTTTACCTAAACTGAGCGTTTCAAATAGTGACAGAGATATAACAAACAATAATTATACCTAAACTGAGCGTTTCAAATTTTAAAAGGGGATAAACATCTTTTATTTTTAATTAATATATATTGCCGTTGAACAAAGATACCTTTCGGGCAGTACCAGATTCCGGATGCCAGATATTTTCTAATTGAGCTCCGGTTCCATGCAATATCTTTGTGTGGTCTTTATTCGCGTATGTCCTAAAAGGTCCTGGATGGTAACAAAATATAAAGCGTTGTTTTATATCTTGACAAAGAAGAATTAATCTGGCAATAGAGACGGAAAAATTGATTCAAAGATTTTACAGTACCTCGGAACACGGTGAAATTCCGTGGCAGTCCCGCTGCTGTAACCCCGACATTTTCATTTAAAAGGTAAACTTTTAAGTATCGAGTGCCACTGTTTCGTTTAAACGGGATGGGAAGGCCGTTTAAAAGGCGGGGAAGCCAGAAGACCTACTGTAGATTTTTTGTTTAGGGACCAGATGGTAAATGGAGCCTGTATCAACCTTTGGTTAAGGATGGTGCGGGTTTTTTTATTTTAGGGGTGTAACATACACATTTATTAAAGGAGGATATTATGAAAAAAGAAAAAATTATTTCCTATCGCCGCCGCTGCCGTAAAATCGGCACCGGCTTGTCACATTACATTTTACTTTCACCCAAGGAAGAAAAGAAAGAATGATGAGGTAACTTTATGTACAGTAAACACTGCTTAGAAGCAGCAAAGCAGAATACCAGGTATGCAAATACCGGGTACGGCCCTCAATTATCGGTTCTGGAAATCGGTCTTTCGGACAAAGTGGCAGTTGTTGAGCCGGATGTGGCCTTCTGGGCTTTAATTGAAAAGGATTCTATTCATGAAGCTCTTGCAGGTTCATTAATTAAAAGCCTTCAGGAACAGGCTGAATCCTTTGAGGAAGAAATGGATTATCTTCGTTTTGGGCTTAAACCTTCAGCGGCATACTTTAATCCAACAGAACGGTGCAATTTTAACTGTACATACTGTTATTTGCCCGAAGAAATGAGACGTGAAGGTAAAACAATGACTGAGGAAGAACTTTGCAATGCTTTGGAACTTCTTCATAAATATTTTAAGGATACCATGCCCGAAGGTTCAAAACCGCAGATAATATTTCATGGAAGCGAACCAATGCTGGCAAAAGATCAAATGTTTGCAGGCATAAAAAAGTTCCATGACAAGTTTCATTTCGGTTTACAGTCTAATGCCACACTTCTGGATGATGACGCACTTTCATTCTTGATGGATTATAATGTAGGTATAGGGATATCTCTTGATGGCCCTTCGCCGGACATTGCTGACAGTACCAGGAAAAACTGGCAGGGAACCGGCGCTTTTAACAAGGTGGTAGAAGTGCTGGATAAACTCGTAAAATACCCGGCATTTAACGTGATCACCACTGTAACATCTGCAAATGTCCATACACTTCCTGAAATGGTAGATTTCTACCATGACCGCGGAGTGAGTGTGGTTATGTTTAATCCTGTGAGATGCACGCAAAAAGGCGGGCAGGAATTAAAACCCGATAATGGCCGTATGTGGAAATATTTTTCCAAGGCTCTGGATCGTACCTGGGAGCTTTACAAAAAAACCGGCCGTAAACTGGTGGTTGCCAACTTTGCCAATGTGTTGGCCGGAATTGCGGGGCCAACCGGAAGACGCCTGATGTGTGACATATCTCCGTGTGGAGGGGGGCGCTGTTTTTTTGCAGTGTCTGCCAATGGGGATGTATTCCCGTGCAGCGAATTTATCGGTTTTTCTGAATTTAACGGGGGAAACCTTTATCGGGACGACCTGCATTCAATCCTTAAGACAAAACCTTTTGAAGATGTTACTGCTCGCAAGGTTGAAAACATTGTTCCCTGCAGGAACTGTGTGATCCGCCACTATTGTGGCGCCCCATGCCCTGCAGAAGTAAAAATGTTTTCAGGAGTTCTGAATGCGCCGAGTCCTTATTGTGAATTTTATGAGGAACAGGTGCGATATGCATTTCGAGTTATTGCTCGTGAGCGTGAAGATGCCTATTTATGGAATGGTTGGAATGATGAAACAGAAATAACTTACAACTGGGCTGTATAGTATCAATAGATTGTAGTATAGTTTTTTAAAAACTATTTTATTATGAGTTTTAAATACCACATCCGCTTGCGGTGGGGCCATTAATTTTTAAACGAAGCCACCCAACCGGTGAGACTGGTTCGACATTTAAGTGCTATTCAAATATTAAATATAATCAAATTGTTACACCTATGATACGATTTGAAAAGTTCAATTAGCAAAAAAGCTCTTTGTTGATCTTCTGCCAAAGATCTGAAGGTTTCGACAAAAATTTTCCGTCCAGGCTCAGCAACGGCACGGCCCCCATCAAGGAGTTTGTAATCAACACCTCGTCAACATTTAATAGTACTTCCGGTCGCACGATTCTTTTTTCGACCTTGTAGTCCCACACTGAAAGAAGCTTACTGACAACCGCTTCCATGATTCCCGGCAAGACATGCAAGGATTCCGGCCGAATGGCAGTTCTATCTTTGATCAGAAGGATATTGGCCGTATTGGTTTCTGAAACGGTATTGTCGGGGTTTAATATCAACGCTTCATCGGCGTTTTGAGCTTGTGCCCATTTGCCGGCCAAAAAATAATATAGATAATTGAGTGTCTTAAAATCGGCCAGAGGCGTCTGTCGCGGATACGGATATATGGCCAGGTGCAGGCCCGGATCTTTTTTGTCTGTGAGGCGATGCGTATAGGGCCTGGCCATGACAACGAGAGTGTGGTTGTAAGGAGGAGTTTCACGATCTCCTCTGGTAGCCACCATCTTTACGACTGCGGTATCATTAATCAGGCGGTTTTGGTCGATGACCTGATGGATAATCTCATCCCAGGTTAAATCCGGCGGCGGTTCTGAAAAAAGCCTCCTCCAGGTACGATAAAACCGGTCAACATGTGCTTTCAAGTGTTGCGGGTTCCCCTTGTCCACCCGGATGGTCTCAAAAAACCCGAAGCCGTATTGAAAGCCCGGGTCGCTTATCGGTATGGCGGCCTGCTCCAGAGGCACAAGGGTGCCATTGATCCATACGCAATTGTTTTTTGAGGACTGTTTTTCTTTGCCTTTAAACACTTCCATCAGGGTCCGTCCTTTATGTATGGTTTCTTCATATTCCTCAAGCGGGTCGGAATCGAAAACGATTCCACCTCCTACTGAAAAGATAATTTTGCCGTTGGTTATTGTGGCGGTGCGGATGGCGATGGAAAGATCCAAGGTATCGTGAAAACTGATGTAGCCGATGGAACCTGTATAAATATGGCGTCTATGCGGCTCCAGTTCGTCGATGATTTCCATGGTTCTGATTTTGGGACAGCCGGTGATCGATCCTCCAGGAAACGTCGCCTTGAGAAGATCCACCGAATTACGGCCTTGATCCAGTGTTCCCTCAACAATGGATACCAGATGAAAGACATTCTGGTAGGCCTCCAACCGTTTGTGCTCCGCCACTCGAACAGATCCGGCCTGGCAGACTTTTCCGATATCGTTGCGCAGCAGATCGACAATCATCGAAAGTTCGGCATCGTCTTTTTTGCTTTGCTTCAGCTCCTGGCCTAATTTTTCGTCTTCAGTCGGTGTTTTGCCCCTGGGCCGGGTGCCTTTGATGGGCCTTGTTTCAACTTGGTCAACGGTTTGTAGCAAGAACCGTTCCGGTGATGTAGAAACCACCTGATGGTCTCCGGCATTGATGTAAGCAAAAAACGGAGCCGGGTTGTCGTTGTAAAGTTTTGCAAACAGGCTGAATGCATCTCCCTCAAAGTCCATCTCAAAACGTTGGGACATGTTGACCTGGTAAACATCACCGGCCGTGATGTACTCCTTGATTTTTTTAACGGCACCCATGTAGCCGGTTTTGGTGAAATTGGATTTGAAGCCATCGGAACCCCCGCTGAAACTTTGCTTTTTCAGCGTCTTTGCACTGAGAATTTGTTTAAACGCCTTGAGATCTTTGTCCAAATTGCTTTGTCCGGATATAACGCGTTTAGGGATACAGAGCCGGGTGCTATCGGCGGCTTTGTCATGGACAACGATGATCGATGGTGCAAAAAAGAATAGATGCGGGAGGCTCAGATCATCTATGGATGTGCGCGGAAGCTTTTCCAAAACATCTTTAAGATCGTAAGAAAGGTATCCAAAGAGGCCGGCGGCGATCGGCTGTGTCAAATCCGACGGGACCACGTCGAGATCATTCAAACGGCAGGCGTTTAGTATCCGGTGGAGCATATCGAATGGATCGGCTTTAAAATCAATGGATTGATTTGAAGAGGTAATCATCATGCTCCTGTGGCGTCCTTTGAGCGTCAACCATGGTTTGGCGCCAAGGATATGGTATCTGGCACAATCGAGATCGCCGCCGCTCATAAAGACAGCCGTGCCCTCCATAGAAGCAAACCGACGGGAGAAATCGAGAAACGATTCTTCTAAATAAATTTGCTCCTCATGAATACCGACTATCTGTCCGGTTATCCTTTTGATTTCATCCATGATGTATTAAATGGCAGCGTGATGAATATCAGGATCTGCATATCGCGTTTCCAGATCAAAACCGGTAAACTCCAAAGGTCCCAGCCCGAGGAAGTTTTCCACCAACATAAACCCATGTTCGGTTAAAAAGCTTTCGGGATGAAACTGCACACCATGCAGCGGTAATTCAGGGTGAGACACCCCCATAATAACGCCATCCTGACTGTAAGATGTCACCACAAGTTCGGTTTGACTGAACGTTACTGCCAGCGAGTGATAGCGAGCGGCCGCAAAAGGTGAGCAAACACCTCTGAAAATACCGTAATTATTGTGATAGATCAGGCTTGTTTTACCGTGCATCGGCACCGGCGCACGAACGGTTTTGCCGCCAAACGCCTCATTTATACATTGCATGCCCAGGCACACGCCGAAGATAGGCAGTTGGCGGCAAAAGGACTTAATGAGGGGAATAGAGATCCCGGCATGGGTCGGATCTTTGGGGCCGGGGCTGATAAGCACATAGTCCGGATTAAGTGCTTCAACCTGATCCAGCGTGATCTTATCACTTCTATATACCCGGATTTCAAGGTCATAATTCCTGAACATCTGAACCAGATTGTAGGTAAACGAATCGTAATTATCGATGACAAGCAGATTGGCCATGCCAATAACTCCGATGCGAATTTCTCACAATTACAATAAATTCTTTATGACAAATTCGGACAAATTAAAAAAGCCACCCAGATGAGTCTGGATGGCCTGACGCCTATTACATAACTCGAAATAAAAACAACATGATTTTAATGCCTTTTATCCAAACGATGTTATAAAGTCAATGAAAATTATTGGGTTATGAAAAAAAACTCATAAGTGTGTGAGAGGGTATAAAAGAGTACTTGACAGCCTTGAAATTTAGCTTTAGGGTGAAGCCGTCTCGTTAGGGGTGTTGGTATCATCTGAGAGTCCGGAAAAGGACAACCCTTAACTACCTGATCAGGGTAATGCCTGCGAAGGGAAACGGGCCTGCGATTTGAGTTTTATTGCGAATGCCGTTTCTCCATTCGGGGGAACGGTATTTTTTTTGAAATTCCATTTGGTTATCTACCGATCGCCGCCTTTTTAAGACAGCACGAGGCCTTACCCGGATTTCTCACGGGCCTGATTCGTTCATTGCCCCGACAGCGGGATTTCCGCTTCGCTCCAACAAGGCATCAGGGATGAAAAGAGAAATTCGGGCTAACCGTTTCGGAAAATATACGGTTTCTTTTTCAATCCGTATCCATTTATAGGAAGGGGGTTTGTCGGACCGGTTTCAACCGTGCCGTCAAATCCCATTACATGGCAAAAAAGACCCAACCAATGGAGAAATAAAATGACACAAATTGAAGCGGCCCGAAGCAATCAGATTACAGATGCCATGCATCAGGTTGCCCAAAAAGAGGGTTTAACCGCTGAAAAAGTACGCGAAAAAGTGGCCGCCGGTATGGTGGTGATTCCCAAAAACCGTAACCGAAATTGTCAGGCGTGCGGCATCGGCCAGGGTTTGAAAACCAAGGTGAATGCCAACATCGGCACTTCACCGAGTCACTGTGATCTGAAAGAGGAACTGGCCAAACTTGACACTGCCGTTGCGGCCGGTGTGGATGCGGTGATGGATCTTTCCACCGGCGGAAACCTCGACCGCATCTTGCAGACCATATTGAAACGCTCGTCGGTCATGGTCGGCACTGTTCCGATCTATAAAGTTGTCAGCAAGTTGATGGCTGAAAACAAAGCTTCTGTGGAGATGACCACGGACGATCTTATGGAGGAAATCGAGATGCAGGCCATGGCGGGGGTCGATTTTATAACAGTGCATTGCGGCATCACTCGACAAAGCTTAAGCGTTCTTAAAGGATGCGATCGGATCATGGGGATGGTGTCGCGCGGCGGTAGCTTTATGGCCGAATGGATCATTGCCAATAAAAAGGAAAATCCTTTGTATGCCCAATACGATCGTCTGTTGGAAATCTGCCGGCACCACGATGTGACACTCTCTTTGGGAGACGGTCTGCGTCCCGGGGCAATCCATGATGCCGAAGATCGCGCCCAGATTTCCGAACTGTTAATTTTGGGCGAGCTGGCGCGCCGCGCCCGCAAGGCCGGTGTCCAGGTAATGATCGAAGGCCCGGGCCACGTTCCGCTGGGACGCATTCCCGGAGACGTGCAATTGCAAAAGCGCCTTTGCGACAACGCCCCGTATTACGTGCTGGGGCCTTTGCCCACCGACATCGCTCCGGGCTACGATCATCTGGTGGGCGCTATCGGCGGAGCAATAGCCGCTGCCAGTGGTGCTGATTTCTTATGCTATCTGACACCTGCCGAACACTTGCATCTGCCGACGATCCAGGATGTTCATGATGGTGTCATGGCCACGCGGATTGCGGCCCATATCGGTGATCTGGAAAAGGGACTGCCCGGAGCCGCAAATTGGGATCGAAACATGTCCCTAGCCCGACGCAAATTCGATTGGGATACCATGTATAACCAAGCCATCGATCCGCAACTGGCCCGTAAGCGCCGCATGCAGACCGAAGATCACCATCGGGATGTCTGCACCATGTGCGGAGACCTGTGTGCCATTAAAACTTTCGATCGCATTGTCCTTTAGCGGTTTTGGAAATGCCGGCCGGAAATTACGGGAAACGATCGGATGAAAGATTTGAACGAAACCCAGAAGATTCGATACGATCGCAACATACTGCTTCCTGAAATTGGTATCTCCGGACAGCAAAAGCTTTTAAGCAGCCGGGTTCTGGTGGTGGGAGCCGGCGGTTTGGGAAGCCCTGCCCTGTTCTATCTGGCCTGTGCGGGTGTGGGAACTATCGGTATTGTGGACGGAGATCGGGTGGAATTGTCCAACCTTCAGCGCCAGATTTTGCATACTTCACAAGATTTGGGCGATTTGAAGACCCATTCGGCCAAAGATAAATTGCATCGGTTGAATCCGGATGTTTCCATTGAACTGTACAACGAGTCGCTGACTCAAGAAAACGGCTTCGAGTTGATAAACCGGTATGAATTTGTGATCGAAGCTACGGATAATTTCAAAACCAAGTTTCTGGTCAACGACATCTGCATTCGTTCCGAAGTCCCTTTTTGTCATGCCGGAATCTTGGGCATGTTCGGCCAAATGTTGACCATCGTTCCCGGTAAAGGTGCCTGCTATCGCTGTGTGTTCGGCGACATCCCCGAAAAGGATCAAGTATCCTCCACTGCCGAAGTCGGGGTTTTAGGTGCCGTATCCGGTGTTTTTGGGGCATTACAGGCCACCGAAGCCGTCAAATTTTTGACCGGCAGCGGAAAACTGTTGGTCGGTCGGCTGTTGACCTGCGATGCTCTGAATTTAATATTTCGGGAAATCGAACTGCCGCTACCATCTTGTAAGGTGTGCCAGGCAACAAAACTCATTTAATAAGAAAAGGGAATGACCATGACCCAATTACCTCCGTTGATGATTGCGGATCGCGCCTTCTGTTCCCGCCTGCTGGTCGGGACGGGAAAATTTTCGTCCATTCATATTATGCAGCGGGCTATTGAGGCCTCCGGCGCTGAGATCGTCACCGTTGCATTGCGCCGTGTTGATTTGAATGATCCCCAGGATAACTTAATGGAAGCCATTGACAGGAATCGCCATCTGTTTTTGCCCAACACCAGCGGCGCCAGGGATGCAGAGGAGGCCGTTCGTCTGGCGCGAATCGCCCGGGCGTCGGGTTGTGAGCCGTGGGTAAAGCTGGAGGTAACGCCCGATCCTCATTATTTGCTTCCTGATCCCGTGGAAACCCTCAAGGCGGCCGAGATTTTGGTTAAAGAAGGATTCAAAGTACTTCCTTACATTAATGCAGACCCGGTCCTGGCCAAGCGACTTGAAGAGGTGGGGACGGTCACGGTGATGCCCCTGGGAGCGCCTATCGGAACCAACCGCGGTTTAAAAACCCGCGACGCGATTCAGATCATCATCCAGCAGGCGCAAGTGCCGGTGGTGGTGGATGCCGGGCTGGGAGCGCCTTCCCACGCAGCCGAAGCCATGGAGATGGGCGCTGATGCCGTCCTGGTCAACACCGCCATTGCCGTGGCCGGCGATCCTGTGGGCATGGCAGACGCCTTTCGGTTGGGTGTGGAAGCCGGGTTTAAAGCTTATATAGCCGGGCTCGGCCGTCAGACATGGCAGGCAAAAGCCAGCTCTCCTTTAACCGGATTTTTGCGGAGTGCATAACCATGAGTTTTTGGGAAAAAATCACACAATATCGATGGGATCGAATCGAGTCGGCTATTCGTCGCAAGACGGCCGAAGACGTCCGACGAGCCTTACAGGCGCCGATTCGCAAATTTGACGATCTTTTGGCATTACTTGCTCCGGCTGCCATCGACTTTATAGAAGAAATGGCCCAGGCAGCCCATCGGTTGACGGTGCAGCGTTTCGGCCGCACCATTCAAATGTTCGCGCCGCTTTACGTGTCCAGCGAATGCACTAACGCCTGTGTATATTGCGGATTTAACCGTCACAACCGGATCGTCCGCGCCACCCTCAGCATAGAAGAAGTGGCTGAAGAAGCGATGTATTTGCACCGACTGGGATTCCGTCATGTGCTTTTGCTGACCGGCGAGTCGCCTCACCATGCCCCAGTGGACTATCTGATCCGCGTTACCCGGAAATTGCAGCCGATTTTTGCGTCCATATCCATCGAAATCTATCCACTGCCCACCGATGATTACCACCGTTTGATTGAAAACGGCGTAGATGGATTGACCATTTATCAGGAAACCTACCACGTAAAACGGTATGCCGAAGTCCATCCAGCCGGTCCCAAGCGAAACTACCGCTGGCGCCTGGAAACCCCGGATCGCGGGGGGCAGGCCGGCTTCCGGCGTTTGAATATCGGCGCCCTATTAGGATTGTGCGACTGGCGTGTGGAAGGTGCCTTTGTGGGATTACACGCCGCCTATCTGGCGCGTCGCTTTTGGCAAAGCCATGTGTCCATCTCATTTCCACGCCTGCGGCCGGCGGCCGGGGAATTTCAGCCCCAATTTCCCGTAACCGACGCCCATATGGTCCAGCTCATGTGCGCGCTGCGACTCTGGCTGCCCGATGCCGGGCTTGTCCTATCCACTCGCGAACCCGCCAGGCTGCGGGACAATTTGCTGCCCCTAGGGGTTACCCAAATGAGTGCAGGCAGCAAAACCGCACCGGGTGGTTATGCTGCCAAAGAAAATGTCGAGGGCCAGTTCGAGATCAGCGACCTTCGAAGCCCGCAAGAAGTGACCGGCATGATCGCCGCCCGTGGCTACGAGCCGGTCTGGAAGGATTGGGATGCGGGTTTCTTGAATGAGACGCGCCCTTGACAAATACATCTTTCTGTTTGCAGCAACAGGCGGTTTGTTTCGATGTTCAGGCAAATCGCCGGTTTGCAAAAGGAGCCATTTATGCCGATTAACATCAAGCTCAACGGTAAAGCCTACGTCGTTGAACAACGAATGGATATCTTATCGTTGTTGGAAACATTGAAGGTATCCTCCGGCAGTGTCGTTGTAGAACGTAACCGGAAAATTTTGCACCGAAACATGTTTAACCGCGTTGTTTTAAAAGACGGCGATGAACTGGAACTTATTCGATTTGTAGGTGGCGGATGAATCGTAAAGAACGTTTGGAAAAATTAGCGGCGATCGATATTTATCCGGTCACCTGCCAGGACTTTTCCGAAGGCCGAACCAATCTGGAAGTGTTGGCGGCGGTTTTGGCGGGCGGAGCCAGAATCATTCAGCTTAGGGAAAAGCATTGGAACAAAAAGGATCTCTATGACCTGGCAATCGAGTTCGGCAAACGCACCCGCAGCCACGATGCGCTTTTGATCATCAACGATCATGTTGACGTGGCCCTGGCTGCAGGGGCCGACGGCGTCCACCTGGGTCAGGAAGATCTGCCCATTGGAGTAGCGCGCAAAATCGCTCCGGAACTGATTATCGGCGCATCCAGCCACAATTTAAAGGAGGCCCTAAAAGCTGAAAAAGACGGCGCCGATTACGTGAACATCGGTCCCATATTCCCCACCAAGACCAAAGCGGATACGGTCCGATTTCTGGGAACGGAGGCCATTGTCGAAATCGGGCCGCACCTTACGGTTCCCTTTACCACCATGGGCGGTATCAACCCGGATAACATTATTCGGGTTCTTAAAGCCGGCGCCCGCCGCGTAGCCATGATTACCGCAATTACACGTGCTGCGGATATCACCGCAAGGGTGCAACAGCTTCGAGAAACCATCAGCAATTACTTTTAAAGATGCTATTTCGGTATGTACCTGAGAATGTTTAGCGTCACCCAAATCTTCCAAAAAGCAGCATTTCACAAACATTTCTAACAAAATTGCATAAAAGGGCAAATCCCCTCGAAGAGTTATACCTTATAATATCCTAAAAAAACAATGTCTTTCATATTATGTCGAGCTTTGATCAATCGCTGTATGCAATCAGGGTCAAGCTCGGATCTGTCAGACATATCTCAGGTTTTTGAGGTAGAAGATATCTTCACCTGAATGCATGCTATCACAGATCTGAGCAGTGGGGAATAGGAGAATAAACTGGTATCCTTTTCTCGAATTCGATTCTGCTTATCGTATTGTGAATTCTCCAGACATGATCACCAATCCAATAATTCAACTTGCCCTCATTCCTGTTCCATGGAAAGATTATTTAATCCAAAATCATTCAAGTATTTTTACAGTATGCTAAACTATATCCGAAATACCTGGGAATTAATATGGATAAAGATCTGGACCAAAGGATTCAGACCTTGCTGAGAAAATGTCCGCTTCGCGGAAATATTCTAACAATGAAAATAATCAATTTTTCAGACCTGTCTAGGCGGAATGCATTCAGGCTCATAGGCTGAATTGTATGAAAGGCCTGCTTTTATCAATCGTTCCTCCACCGTTCCGTAAAGCACGAGCTCTTCCACCTCGAAGTCTTCGAAATCTTTATGGATCTCCCTGAGCCTCCTCTTAAAATCTTTGATGTTTTCAGGAATCGAGAAACTGACCATGACCGCTGGATGCGTGGCCACATTAAAGCGAACCAGATTTTCCAAGGCCCCCAATTGTAGTCCGAAGCCTGATGAATCTGCTCCGGTCAACCGGGAAAATTCTGCCTCTCCGGTCCCCTTCACGCTCACCCGAACGTAGAGGTTTCCAAACCTGGATAGATCCCGGGCATAGGTTGAGTCATGCCCAATCAGGATACCATTGGTCTCAAGAATAAAGCGGATATCTCCCGGAATCTGCTCAAGGACATGGAGAAGATGATCCCTCGCTAGGGTCGGCTCGTTCCCGCTGATCCTGACCTGTCTGAACCCCTTTTTGTAGGCAATGGTTGTTAGCCTCCCGGCCACCTGCTGTGGCGAATAAAACTTGCCGTATCGGCCAGGCTTCACGACCTTGTCCCAAGACCAGCAGAACAGACAGCGGAGACAGCACCCGAGGCAGTCTGCGGTTCCAATCCCTCCATAGAATCTGGCCGGTCGGAAACGGTAATACTTTCTCTTATTGCCCCTGCACACGATCTGGGCTGTCTCTTCAGCTCTCTCTATTGGATCGTAAAATTTATTGATTCCATTCCCAATATGGCCTGAATCCACGTTTAACATGATCGAATTCCCTTATGAGTCATTTTACATTGATTCGGATTTGTGATCAAATAGAGAAAATAAATCTTTTGCTCTTTCATTCATTAAGGGAGGCACTTAGATTAATTTTCATATTATAGCAAAAGTATTTTCTTTGAAATGGCCGAAGAAATCACAATTCAATTAAATGATGAAAGCTTGAAAGTCCCTTCTGGCATAACGGTCAAGAAGGCTCTCCAATTGAGCGGATATAAAGTAACAAAATTCCCTGAAAAAGAAGCGCTATTTGTACCTTGTGAAGTGGGTGGATGCTGGAGCTGCGCTGTTCTCATTGACGGAGAATCCAAACCGGCTTGCAAAACTCCCGTAAGGGAAGGGCTTCTCATAAATACATCATTACCGGAAAAACATCAGCCGAAAAGGATCATTCATGGCTTCACAGGACACTCGGTCGGTGGCGTGGGGACACCCTGGAGATTAAAGCATGTCCACACATACATTGAGGTCGCCTGCTTTGCCTCAGGGTGCAATTTCCGCTGTCCTCAATGTCAGAACTGGGACATCACATATAATGGAGAGAGCAGTCCCATGACCCCTTCTGAGGCAGCTCAGAGGATGACAGCAGCAAGAAAGAAATTCGGTGTTGATCGAATGGCCATTTCCGGTGGTGAAAGCACATTGAACAGGGTGTGGCTCATCGAGTACGTGAGAGCACTTAAAAGTCTTAACCCCAATGCGGATGCCAGGATTCATATCGACACGAACGGCTCCATCCTCACAAAGGATTACATTGATGAACTTTTTGATGCGGGTATGACGGATATAGGAATCGATCTGAAAGGCTGCACTACGGAAACATTTATGCGAATTACCGCTGTCAAAGAGAGACGGCTGTCCGAGCTTTATCTCTCAACAGCATGGAATGCTGTGAGATATCTGGCTGAGCGCTATGAGAATATAATATTCACAGGTGTAGGGATCCCCTATAATGTAAAGTTGATTTCGCTTGATGAGATTGGCCTTATAGGCAAGAAATTATATGAGATAGATCCTAAGATCCAAGTCTGCGCCTTGGATTACAGGCCCGAATTTAAGAGGCTCGATCTTCAAAAGCCCTCCTATGACGACATGGTGGAAGTACACAATGTGCTTAAAGCTGCGGGACTTAAAACCGTTATCTGCCAGACCGAACATGGTCACATCGGTCCTTGAGAACAAAAACCGATGAAAATTCATCGATATAGTTCATATAACATGCAATATTTCATTTACAAACCAAAGATCCCCCTGAGGTTGACATAAAGCACCTTACAAATGACCATTCTATCTAAACGCTCTTCGCTTTTTTCCAGCAAGACAAGCTCCTGAAATTTTTCTCTAATAACAGGTGCAATCAATTTCCCCCCTGTCTTCAGTTGATCTATCAGCGGAGGAGGTATATCCGGGCATGCAGCGGTAATACTTATTCTGTCATAGGGGGCCAGCTCCGGATAACCCAGCCCTCCATCGCTCCTAACGAGGACAATATCATTGTAGCCGGCATTTTCCAGATTCATTTTTGCAAATTCAAAAGTGACTGGGTCAATATCAATGGAGACCACAAGACCCTCGGATCCAACAACCTCTTTCGCAATGGCAGAACCATATCCTGATCCAAGACCGACTTCCAGGAACTTATGGTCTTTGTCCAGGCCAAGCGGCTCATAAAACAAGGGATAGCTATGAGGGCATGAGATGGTAGATCCTTCACCAGGAAGTGGCAGCGGAACTTCATGATAGGCGTAGTCCCTATATCCGGATGGGATGAAAACTTCCCTCGGAACCTTCAGCATAGCCTTCCGGATCCTTTCTGACTTGAGAAACCCCTGACTACGGAGTTCTCCAACCTTGGCTTCCCTTTCTCTTTTAAATTCTTCATTGCTCTTAATAGGTTTCTTGGGTGGCGGTACTATCCAGCCCGGCATTTTTTTACCTTTATTGCTGTAAAAAGAGGGTTTCAGTTTGATTATCAAGAAATTGATGGACAAAATTATTGAGGAAAATGTCCGTCCCTGCCCCTTGCCTTTTGACTTTTACCCTCGTATAAAAGATTTAAATTCTTTCTAAACCGATTTATTTATTATGACAACACAAATTGAAATTGTGCCCTATGACGGGATGAATAAGGGATTTTTATCTCGGATCCAAACATGGGTGAATGAAGTTTTGGAAAGTGCCGATCCCTTAACTATAACTCCATATCTCAGAATAACGATATGGAAAAATATTAAGGATCTCCTGGATTTTTATCACCAGGAAAAGGATGAGCTTGGCATCGTAACTGGCGAAGAATCAGACTTTTTGGCTACTCATGAGGCTTGGAGAGGCCACTCAAGGATTCGCATATGTCATTAAAGAGTAAAAGGAGTTCAAGATCCCGTTATTGAAGGTGTTTTGCACCATGAAATAGGACATGCCCTCTTTCATGGAAGCATGGAATTTTATACGTTTAAATTTACAAATAGACTGCAGGAAGCGGCAAGGTTCAACGGTTTTGATTTACACCTCCTCCAGCAGTGTGTGTATTTTCTCTCTATAGCAATAAAGGACTGGGAGGTGATACAGTGGTTAACCAAAATTGGGCTTGGACCATGTCAGAAATCTCTTCTTGAGTATATGATGAAAGATACAAAAGAGGAGCAAAAGGCTTGGGGAGTGGCAAAACAATCACCCGTTATAAAAAAAATTACCATGGCCGCATTTCTAAAAATCATTTTGCCAATAGAGGCTATGATTTTAATAAAATCTGAAGATGCTCTAAAACTCAAGAATCAATGGAAGGAAGCTTATTGTTGGCTGTCATTGACGGAACATAACGGCCTCCTGCGGTTAAGCCAGAGGATAATAGAATTTGGAGAATCACGTTTTCAGGAGAAATTAGAGAATGCAGCCTATGGGCTGATTGAAGAGTCCTTCTAAACGAAGGACGCATTTTAATAATATACAAGTGGTAGTCAGACATATTTTTCAAACACCTGCTCAAATTTGAAACGAATGAAAAGGACCATTTATCTTATCATTTCAATATTATTTACCTTATGCGTAGCCATGGCCTTTACACCACCTAATCCAGGAGAAACTCTCCGAGCTATAGGAAATATAAAAGATCTTCCAATCGCTTTACAGAGGGCATTGAACCCGAGCAATGACTTTGAAATTATATCTATTCCGAACAGTGGCGATTGGCTCGCTGAACATTTTGAGCCCGGCCAAAGTTTTGACAATTTTATAAGCATCAGGCCAACTAAACCGGACAGGTATCGAAATAAAATCTACCTCCAACCTTTGGGCGACTTTATTGATGGTCAAAGCCCTTGCCTTGAAAAGCTGAAAGCATACACAGCCGCTTATTTTATGATGGACACGAATATCCTCCCTGTACTGAGTATTAATGAATCTAAGCTAACCAGTCGTAGAAACCCCTATACCCGAAATCGACAGATATTGACCCACGATGTATTGATATTGCTCAAGAAAAGAAAGCCCTTTGATGCATTTTGTGTCTTGGCAGTTACCATGGAAGATCTGTACCCGGATCCTTCTTGGAATTTTGTTTTCGGGCAAGCTTCCCCTAAAGACGGCGTTGGTGTTTTTAGCTTTGCACGTTATGACCCGGTGTTCTATGGTGAAAAAAGAAGAAAAAATTCCCAAGAGGTTTTGCTTCGGAGAAGTTGTAAAGTCCTGGCGCATGAAACAAGTCATATGTTTTCGCTGGCGCATTGTATATACTTTCAATGCCTGATGAACGGCTCTAACCATTTGCAGGAGAGTGATGCACGTCCATTCTCCCTTTGCCCTGTTTGTCTACGCAAACTTCAGTTCGGTATCGGATTCGATGTGGTTGATCGCTATCAGAAACTCCTTGATTTTTATAAAAGGGCGGGCTTTGAGAATGAAGCCGGATGGGTATCAAAACGGTTGAAATGGATTTTGAACTAAAATGGTAACCGCGATCGTCTGCTATATACAATAGTGAAAGGATTGAAGGCTTAACTTAACTGGCTTGAAACTGCCGGATTCTAAACCTGAGACCTCGCCTTGTCCCAAGCCTCTATTTTTGTGTTAAAACCCTCATCAGACATATCACAGATTTTTTAGGCAGATGATATCTTCACCTGATGAATGCTATCACAGCTCTTAAAAGCAGTCCTTAGGAGGGTTTAAATAAACTGGTCAATACACCCTTGGACGGTTCAATTTTTGGAATATGATATCACAACAAATTGAATCGATTTTAGATTTCCAGAGATATAGCAGATAGTGCGCCACGAGCGCACTTTAATATAAAGTGTGCGTAACTGCACAGGAGATGAGGGTTTGGCCCCTCGGAGTCGGCTTGCAGGAGCAGACTCCAAAGCACCTCAAGCTGCATTGGTTAAGAGCCACTGTGGTGAGCGTTGAGGAAAAGGTCCCGCTGGACGGGATCAGTTGTGGATCAGAGAGACGAGCGTAAGCGAACCATCCGATGAGGTGTCGAAAATTTAAGGATGACGTCAAAACTGGTGGCTATCTGTACGCCAGGATAAGTCCAGGGGAAACCTGTTTACTGCCTGGGTGGCGTCCGGCATAAAGGTGGCGTGAATCTGATTTAGGCTCCTTTGTGGAACGTGGGAACCTGTCGCCTCGATGTTAAGGGAGAAATTCAAGGGGAGGTCCCCTGAGAATGAGAGTACCGATGCGAGGCACAGGGGCGGAGCAGTTCGTATTAGTGATGAAGGTTCTGTAATGGAACTGGAGCGAAGGGACTGCATTGTCCAGCTTTATTGGAAGGATCAACCAAAAGTGGGAGGAATCTTTTGAGTAAAGCAAAGCCGTTTTTGATTGCCAAGCGAGAGGTTTGGGAAGCTTACAAACGGGTGAAAGTTAATCGGGGTGCCGCTGGCATAGATGGACAGACGATCGAGGAGTTTGAAAAAGATTTATCGAATAATCTTTACAAGCTATGGAATCGAATGTCCTCGGGATGTTATTTTCCTGCGCCAGTGCGTCGAGTGGAGATTCCAAAGCCTGATGGACGGAAACGACC
>CAXMTB010000053.1:0-17693 GCA_964195835.1 uncultured Nitrospinaceae bacterium
ACATCCACTGTTCGGGGTTTTGACGAAAACCTCCTTCGATTTGACGTGTTCGACAAGGCTGTAGGAGGCTTAACTGCAATCCTGGGTAATATAGAGACAAGAATTGATTTGGGACCTGATTTTGAGTTTTCTTTATTTTACGACATCGGCAGCGTCAGAAACGCTCTTGTCGACCAAGGTTCGGATGAGTTTCGTTCTTCAGTCGGAGCAGGGCTGCACTATTTTACGCCCATCGGACCCATCGGGGTCTATTACGGCCACAAACTGGATAGAAAGACTGATGAAAGTGCGGGTCGATTTCATTTTACGATAGGGTTTAGATTTTAAACTCAAGTTTCGCACCGGAATATAGCTAAAAATATTTTAAAATAGCAGGCCGAAGTGAAACTCTCCCGAAACGATTTCTATAAATGTCATGAAATGGGGCATGACTAAAATGATAATCCCTTGCTTTTGAATGCGGTTCGTTATAGAATTTGCCAAGATAAACTTAGATATTTAAAAAGACGTCAAAAAAGAATTTTTTATTCAGAGGTGTAATATGTTTGGAGACCGTCGCTTTGCCAGGTATGTCTGTTATTTTGTTACGATGACCATGTTGCTGATGAGTATGCCGGTTCAGGCGGTTCAGGCGGCCATGGTAAGAACGGAAACGGTGCTGACACTGTCGACGGCAAAAAACGTACGTGAAAACCTCAACCAATTTTTAAAAAGGGAAGATGTCAAGGCCATAATGATGGCCCAGGGGATCAGCCCGATAGAAGCAAAAGCCCGCGTTGACAGTCTCTCCGATGCCGAAATCATGCAAATTTCCGATAAAATGGATCAGCTTCCTGCTGGTGGCAGCACATTTGGCGTTATTGTTGGGGCTGCGGTGATTATCTTCATTGTCCTTTTGATTACGGATATTTTGGGCTATACCGACATTTTTACGTTTGTGAAACATCCCTCCAGCAAATAGCATGGCGAATTGCCAAAAATGTTTGCAATTTT
Source organism: uncultured Nitrospinaceae bacterium (assembly GCA_964195835.1). Lineage (GTDB taxonomy): Bacteria > Desulfobacterota > Desulfobacteria > Desulfobacterales > UBA11574 > UBA11574. Next base: position 994 of record CAXMTB010000053.1, read on the forward strand.
ACTGCATGGTGCTGCTTTGCTGTACCGTTTTTCTGCTTTCAAGCTGCGCCGGCCTCAATAAATCTGTAATGTTGGAAAAAGCAGGCAATGTGCCCCCTCGAGTTGAGATTGAAACGATTCCATTTTATTCCCAGAAAGCATATCAGTGCGGTCCTGCGGCCCTTGCAATGGTCCTCAACTGGAGCGGCCTGCCGATTTCTCCCGAAGAACTGACCACCGAAGTGTTTACACCTGCACGCAAAGGAAGCCTTCAATCGGCAATGATCAGCGCGGTCCGCCGAAATGGTAAAATCGCATATGTGTTTACGGGATTGAGCGACCTGTTCGCGGAAGTGGCTGCCGGACAACCTGTGATTATTTTGCAAAATCTCGGGCTGTCCTGGTATCCTGTCTGGCATTATGCGGTGGTGGTCGGCTATGATTTGTCTGAAAAATATGTTATTCTTTGCTCAGGAAATATTCGCCGGAAACTCATGCCTTTTCAGGTTTTTGAAAAATCCTGGGCTCGAGGCAATTATTGGGGGCTTTTAATTCTACAATCAAATCAGCTGCCTGCCACGGCAAAAGAGGATCTGTTCCTGAAAGCCGTATTGGGGCTTGAAGAAGCCCGTCAGTTTCGAGCTGCCATTGATGGATACCATACAGCGCTGACGCAATGGCCGGAAAATCTAACTGCACTTATCGGCCTTGGCAATTGCTATTATGCCCTCGGTGAACTTGAAAATACCGAAAAGGTTCTCAGAAAAGCCATCCGTTTACATCCAACATCGGGTCCGGCGTTTAACAATCTTGCACAGATTTTCTTTGAGCAGGGGCGAAAACAGGAAGCCTTGGCGGCTGCAAAAAAGGCGGTTTTTTTGGATGGTTCCATGAGTTCCGTATATCAAAAAACCCTTGAGGAGATCGAGGGGCTCAATGGAAAATAACTCAAATTTCGAACCCTTATTTAATATTAATTGGATAGGTCTCATTCAAGTGAATATCGATGAAATTGGCAATCACCATATATTTTAAAAAGATAGAAACACTATCAAAATGTGAACGTTAAATTGAAGAGAAACTATTGATTTTAACGTGTTGATTCGATATAGAAAAGCCTCCACCGAAATGGAAGAAGCCTGTTTAATGGGATTCAGTGGAGGCTTTGAGTAAGGAAAACTGGTGACAGCACTCCTTCAACTCAAAGAAATAAATATCAATAAACCCTGTGTGGGTCAATCGAAAACGCTTGATTTAGTTTCTTAATTGTAAATTTTGTGCTTTTTGTGGCAAAACTTTTTTCTTCTCGCCACAAAGACACCAAGACACTAAGAACGAATAACAAAATAAAATCCTTTATGTCTTGGTGGCAAATACTTTTGGTTCCGGCTTGTCCGGGTTAGGCTATAGGTTTTGTATCTTTCAACAATTTAAGGACAAAATGATATGATGTTTAAAAAAAAATGGATTGGACTATTTTTGTGTTTTATCTTCATTCAACCGATACTATTTCCCGTTTTTTCAAAAGCCCAGGAGCCTGTTGAAATTTTTACCCTCAAACAGACCATTGAAAGTGCCATAAAAGCAAATCTCGGGCTGAAATCATCCGTAGAAGAAACAGCAGCGGCCTTGGCTGTGAAAAAAGCCCGACGGACGCAATTTTTCCCTACACTTAGCGCATCCTATGAGTATAATCGGTTTGACGCCGAAACAGTAACAAGCGGCATTACGGCGGTTCCAAAAGAACAATACAATTTTGTAACCTCATTCAGTCAACCGATATTTACGGGTTTCTCTTTGATGAGACAGTTCGACATCGCCAAACTTGGACTGGATAGAGCCCAAGTTAAGGAACAACTTGTTCGTCAGGATATTATTCTGGACGCAAAAAATGCTTACTTTCAAATACTGCAGACTCAAAAGCTGCATGACATCGGGCAAAAAACCGTTGTACAGATCAGGGCTCAAAAAGAAGTGGCCGACAATTTTTACCAGGTCGGCATGACGCCGTTGAATGATCTGCTCCAGGCACAGGTTGAACTGGCCAATGCCAAACAGGAGCTTATTGTTGCTAAAAACAATTTGGACAATGCCGAGTCGAATTTTAATACACTGCTTCGAAGACCCATAAATACACCTGTCGTTCTGAAGGACATTCTTGATTATTCCCCTTTTGAAGAAACCCTTGAGTATTGCCTGTCCGAAGCTGAAAAAAATCGAATTGAAATAACAATTGCCGATATGGAAATTGAAATATCACAAAAGGAAATACAACTTGCAAAAAAAGACTATTATCCATCAATTGATCTGAAAGGGAATTATTTTAACTACGGAACGGAATGGGATGTAGATGGGGGCGAAGGCATATATGATCCCAGTGGATGGAATATACAAGCTGTGGCAAAATGGAATTTCTGGGAATGGGGTCGAACCTCATATGGCGTTAAAGAAAAACAATCCCGACTCGTTCAGGCACAGCTCCAAAAAAAAGAGATATTTGATAATATCCACTTGGAAGTAAAGACAGCATATCTGAGGACTCAGGAAGCGGAAAGGGCGATCAAAACGGTGGAAAAAGCCATTGAGCAGGCAAAAGAAAATTTCAGAATCAACCAGGAACGTTATAAAGAACAAATCTCCACGCAAACCGATGTGCTCATTGCCCAAACACTTCTCTCAAGAACCATGACAAATTATTACAACGCCTTGTACGCATTTAAAATTTCTAAGGCGACGCTGTATCGATCTATCGGCCAGGAAGTTATTGAATGATTGAAAAACAGAGTAAAATCTCTATAATTCGAATGTTTCACGTCCACAAGAATTACGGCGCCGCTAAAGCGCTCATCGATATCACACTTGATGTCCCCAAAAACGAACTCCTCTTTATCAGCGGCCCCAGCGGGGCAGGCAAAACTTCTCTGCTGAAGCTTTTGTATTTTGGAGAAGCTGCATCAGAAGGACAGGTGTTGATCGATGGGATGAATCTATCAAGAATTTCACATAATCGAATACCGATTCTTCGACGAAAATTTGGCGTAATATTCCAGGATTACAAGCTGATTCGTACAAAGACTGTATTTGATAATATTGCCATTGTACTTGAAGCAATGGGAAAAAAACGGCGATTTGTTGAAAAAAAAGTAAGGAGTGTGCTCAGAACTGTTGGTATGGAAAACAGCATCCATTCCTTGCCCCCGACCCTATCCGGGGGGGAACAGCAAAGAATCGCCGTTGCCAGAGCCATCGTCGGAGACCCAAAGATTATACTTGCAGATGAACCGACCGGCAACCTGGACGAGGACTCTGCCGATATTATCCTTAACCTGCTCAAAAGATTTCATATTCGAGGCGCTACGGTTATTATTGCAACCCACGATAAAGAACTTATCCGCAAAACAGGGGGCCGGGTCATTCATCTGAAGCAGGGTCGAATGCAAACAATATCAATCCATTAGAGAACGTGTTCTGATGATTATTTATTATAAGCGGGCCATAAAGGATATTCTTGACCACAGGTTTTTGAGTACTGTGACCATCGCTACCATTGCGATTGCCATACTTATTGCCAGTGCTTTTGCTCTTTTTTTTGTAAATGCAAACGCTATTGTGAACTCCTGGAAACAGGGAATCCGGATAATGGTCTATCTTAAGCCCAATTCCTCTGAAATAAAAGTTGCTGATATCAAAAGTAAAATTGAGGGTATGAAAGGTGTAAAGAATGTTCGGTTTATTTCAAACAAAGAGGCGTTGGAACGGTTAAAAAATCAGATGAAACGGCAGTCCTCGTTGCTGGACGACTTGCAAGAAAATCCCTTGCCGGATGCCTTTGAAGTTCGGCTTACAGACGATTTCCAAAACCAGGATAAAGTCGAAACGCTTGCTGCTCGCCTGGAATCGCTTTCGCAGGTGAATGAAGTCGAGTATGGGCAAGTTTGGCTGGGACGATTTACGAATATTCTCAATCTGTTCAGATTAACAGGATATGCAATGGGAGCTCTTTTTTTTGCGGCAACTGTTTTAATTGTCGCCAACACCATTCGCCTGGTGCTTTATTCAAGGCGCGAAGAGGTTGAAATCATGCGGCTGGTCGGTGCAACCGACGGTTTCATCAGAGCCCCTTTCTATATGGAAGGCCTTATCCAGGGAGCATTGGGCGGAATCATCGGGCTGGCAGCATTATTTGTTCTTTTTATGTTTATTTCATCGAATGTGGATAAAGGTTTAACTTCAAGTCTGTTTGCAATCAGATTTCTTTCCTGGAAGGCTTTCCTTGGAATATTGATTTGCAGCATGTTTGTAGGGTGGATGGGGTGCTTTCTTTCTCTAAAACAGTTCTTAAAACAATAGCATATGTTGCAGTCGGTGTCATTATCATACTGCAACCCCCCGATGTTTGTGTTGCACAATCCGATGAAATCGGAATTGTGACCGCCGACAAGCTGAACGTTCGGTCCCAACCCGGCATTGAAAGTCCCTCTTTGGCATTGATTTCAAAAGGAACAAAAATCAGAATCCTCGAGCATCATAATAAATGGCTTAAAATTTTACATGAAGGCCAGGTCGGTTATATTCGAGATTTAAAGCAATATGTTACCATTATCTCTGAGGACAGTACAAAGAAAACAGTAAAAACAGAAAATAACAATGACGACATTGAAGGCTTCGGGAAAGAGGCGAGAAGTATCGACCGTGAGATAGAAAAGGGGACGGCCGAACTCTTGAGGTTTACCAAAAAGGAAACTTTGATTGTCAACAGCTTGAACGATATTGATCTGACACTTGACAAAGCCAGAAAAAGTGCTTCGTCTCTCAAAACAGAGCTTGCTGACTTTGAAAAAGAAATAAAGAAGGCGACAAATACATCCAAAGAACTTCAAAAAAGGATTAAAACCAGCGAAGAATATGCATCAAAGCGCCTGGTCGCTCTTTATAAACTGAACTGGCTGGGCCAAATATATGTCCTGGCCTCGGCTCAATCCATGTATGAACTTTTTCACCGAAAAAAGGTTTTGGAACAGGTGCTGGCGTATGATGAAAATATTTGGCAAAATCTTCTGGACAATAAAGAAAAGCTTGAGCAGCTACTGATCGCGTTGAATGCAAAAAAAAAAGAGAAGCTTGCTGTTGAGACAGATTTAAAAAAACATATTAAAATTATGTCTCGTGAGAGACAAAATCGTTCACAACTACTTGATAATATACGCAATAAAAGGTCTTTAAAATTGGCGGCTCTTGAATCCTTGAAACAGGCAGCGGCAGATTTAGATCATACCGTAATATCTTTGAAATCCGGAGCAGATCTGACGGAACCCAAAAATAATATTTCACTAAAAAGCTTTTCCACTTTAAAAGGATTGCTTAATATGCCGGTAAAAGGTAAAATAATATCCTTTTTCGGACCACACCGAAACAAAAAGTTCAATGTGATCAATTTCCAAAGTGGTATCAAGATAAAAGCTGACAGAGGTGAACCCATACGTGCCGTCTATGATGGACGAATTCTTTATGCCAGATGGTTTAAGGGATACGGAAATATGATCATCATTGATCATGGGAATAATTACTACACCATTTATGCCCATGCTCAGGAAATTTTTGCTTCACAAGGAGATACTGTTGAAATGGGCGAAGTTGTGGCAACAGTTGGAGACTCAGGGTCAATGATTGGTCCAAGTTTGCATTTTGAAGTACGTCATCACGGGAAGCCTGTGGACCCGTTGAAATGGATTAAAAAAGGTTAGTCTGGACTTTTCAATGGGCTGAATGAAGGGTATTGTAAGAAGTTCAGATTAAAAGGAGAAACTCCATGAATTTAAAGAGAAAACAACACATTAAACTGTGGTTGGCTCTGCTGATCGCTGTCGTTTTTGGGACTATTGGATCCGGTTTTTACCGAAATCTTTCGGCCAATGGAGCAGAAACATATAAGGGTTTAAAATTATTTTCCGATGTGATCGGACTGGTTGAAACTAACTATGTCGAACCCGTCGATTCAAAAGAATTGATCGAAAAGGCCATCCAGGGAATGGTCCACAGCCTTGATCCCCATTCTTCTTTGTTGGCTCCTGATGACTTTAAAGAGTTGCAGATTGACACTCAGGGTGAGTTTACGGGAATCGGTGTAAGTATCACCATGAAGGATGGTTTTGTTACAGTGATTTCGCCCATTGAAGGAACACCGGCTTACCAAGCCGGAATAAAAGCCGGTGATAAAATCATTAAGGTTAACGGTAAGGTGACAGGAGATTTGCGACAGGCTGTTAAAATGATTAGGGGGCCAAAAGGAACTGAGGTCGTTGTTACGATTGCCCGGGAAGAAGTTAAAAAACCAATTGATTTCAAACTTATTCGGGATATTATTCCTGTTGAAAGCGTCAAAGCGATTGTTATAAAACCCGGATACGGATATATCTGGATCACCAACTTCAGAGATAATACAACCGATGACCTTCTTTCAGGGTTGGAAAAACTCGAATCCAATAAAATACCCTTAAAAGGGCTTATCCTTGATCTTCGTGACAACCCGGGCGGGCTTCTCAACCAGGCTATCAAGGTTTCAGATCTTTTTGTCGAAGAAGGAACAATTCTTTCCATTAAGGGACGCCAGGAAAAAAATACCCAAATTTATAAAGCGACCACGAACGAAGTAAAACGGAATTATCCCATCGTTCTATTAATTAACGGCGGGAGTGCCAGTGCGTCAGAAATCGTAGCCGGTGCCCTCCAGGATCAAAAACGCGCCCTCATACTGGGAACTTCTTCCTTTGGGAAAGGTTCGGTGCAATCTGTGGAGAAATTGAGGGATGGTTACGGTCTTAAATTGACCATTGCAAGATATTACACACCCAGTGGTCGCTCAATCCAGGCAAAAGGTATTCAACCGGATATCATTGTAAAAAGAAGGTTTGTTGATAAGGGAGATATGGATGATATCAGTAATAGGACGCTAAAGGAAAAAGATCTTCAAAATCATCTCGAAGCGGTACCTGAAAAAGGTCAAGAGAAAAAAAGAGAAGGAGACGAGAAAGAAAAAAGGCTTAAAAAACAGGACATCGAAAAAACTAAATTTATATACGGCCAGCTCAAGCCTGAACAACTACTGACGGATAATCAAGTGACACGTGCCCTTGATATTCTTTTGAGCTATGAAATCTTCAAAGATGTCCAAAAATAAGGTATGGCTAAAAAAAAGAGACGAGGGCCGAAGAAACCGTTAAAAAGAGCGGCTAAAGGCAGTATTCAAAAAACGTATCTGCTAAAAGCTTTTACCGGGCTTGGTATTCTGATACTCTTGGTCGTTATTGCCGGTGTTTTGACACACCAGTTGATATCGAAAAAATATACAGTGTTGCCGATGGTAAAACCTGTGGTCATAAAAACGCCCAGGTTTGAAATCTATCCTAAAGATGACACACCACCCCATAAGCCCATACCGAAAACCAAACCCGCAGTGCCCACGAAATTACCCAAAATTGCCATTATTATTGATGATATCGGGTATGATAGATATATAGCCCAAAAATTCCTTGATCTTGACGCTGTCTTGACATTTTCCATACTCCCCCACAGTACTCATGATAAAAAAATTGCCAGGATGGCTCATTCTAAAGGATTCGGTGTGATGTTGCATCTGCCCATGGAACCCAATGAATATCCATTGATAAACCCCGGTCCCGGAGTTCTTCTCACTTCCATGTCACCAGATCAACTCATCAACCAGCTCAATGAGGACCTGGACGCTGTTCCTTTTGTCAAGGGTGTAAATAATCATATGGGATCAAAAATGACGACGATTGCCCCTCAACTCTATCAAATTCTTTCGGTTTTGAAGAAAAGAAAGCTCTATTTTATTGACAGTCGTACCACTGTCGACACACTTTGCAGACCGTCGGCACAATTACTACAAGTACCCTTTGCACAAAAAGATGTGTTTATTGATCACATACCGGAGCCTGAATTTATCCGCGAAACAATACATCGGCTCATAAAGATTGCCGGCAGTCATGGTGAAGCCATCGGCATTGGTCACCCGCATACTGCAACCTATGAAGTTCTTCGTGAAATGCTTCCCGAGTTAAAAGAAAAAACGATTCTGGTTCGTGCATCTGATATCGTGCATATTGTAGATTAGTTATTAGACAGACAGGAGTTTGCGGGTAAAAAGACTTCATCGCAACAACAATAAACTTGGCTTATTATGTCAGATACTATGGAAACACCGGCGCGGTTAAGCAATAAAATACTTCCCTATTTTTGCGTGTGTTATGTGGCACTGGCACTAATTGTCGACCACAATGGCAAGTTTTCATTATCAGCAAATCACTTTCGATTGGTTTTTTGGTTTGCCATTCCTGCGGTTCTTTTTCTGCTGACTGTTTTTTTAGCAAAAAATCGGAGTGAGATCTTACACTGGTTGGATGTGAGAGCCATTCGCCGTAAAGAATGGTATGTGGCGTCAGCCTTGATGTTATGTTTGGTCTTGGTAATTGCTGTTATTCCGATAGTTCCCTCTTTAGCTGATTACTATAAACCCGGCCGGATAAACTTCAGCCACCGGTTTTTTTGGCTATTGGCCTGGCTTCCCGGATGGGAGCTGATGCACCGATGCTTATTGGCTTATCATATACCCCGTTCATTGCCAAAGTACTCCTGGCTGATCATACCTTTATTTGAAGGTTTGTATCACTTCAATAAGCCTTGGCCTGAAATGTTGGGCATGTTTGTCTGGAGTGGGGTATTAACTTTCTGGACGATTAACCGTAAAAATGCCTGCTTGGCGATCTTGGCACACCTGGTGCTGGAATGTTTGTTGATCGCTTATTTGGGTTTGGCTGGTTGAGGCCATTTTGTACTATCTCAAAGAAAGGGCCACGCTATATAAACATGTAATTGATTGGAATAAAAAAAGTTACTGACTTACGAAATACATAAAATTCCAAGCACCAAAATACAAATCTCAAAAAAATATCAATTTATCCTGTGAAATAATTCTTATTTTTTAAAAAAAATGTGCTTTGCACATTTCACAGGGTGAACCGAAATTCAAAATTCAAAACAGATAAAATGACAGCGAGACATACAAAAGCTTATTGAAATATTTTGGTTATTGGAATTTGTAATTTTGATATTGTTTGTAATTTGTGTATTGTGATTTGGGATTTTAGTGCCGTATCCGGGAAAGCAAATCGCTTCTATCTGAATCAATTAGAGTTGACTGTGACGTTTCCCTGATCTCAAAGGTAGAGTGCTTGACAGTGTAACGCGCGAATTGTATTCTTTTGTTATACCTAATTTGAAACGATCAGTTTAGGTTATAATAAATCAAAGAAAATATCGGAATGCCCATGAAGAAAATTTTCAATCCTTTTTTAATGATTGTTATTTCTCTTTCTCTGGTATGTTTTACTGCAGTTGGTGCAGCAAATGCCAAGGACATCCGTAAACCGGTATATGCCGGCAGTTTTTATCCTGATACATATGAAGAATTAACGGCCATCATCAAACAGCTTGTCAACCAGGTGAAACCGATTCATGTGGATCGACCTCCACATTCGTCCCTCAGGGCGCTCATTATGCCCCATGCCGGTTATATCTATTCCGGATGGACGGCGGCACATATATCATTGGTATTAAAGGAAAATAAATTTAGAAGGGTCATCGTTATGGGGCCGGATCATCGCATCGGCTTTCAGGGTGGCGCCATCAGTGATGTATCTGCCTATGAAACCCCTCTTGGACGGATCCCAATGAATAAAGGCGCGGTCCGGCTGTGCCAAAATAAATATCTGTTTCGGGCAATTCCAGTTTCCGACCGGCTCGAGCACTCTGTGGAAGTGGTTCTTCCTTATCTCCAGTATTTTCTAAAAAAATTTGAAATTGTCCCTGTTGTGCTGGGTCAGGGCCGGGATTTGGCTGAAAAGGTGACGGCTGCTTTTGATCCTTTGCTGGATCAAACCACCCTTCTGGTGGCCAGCTCCGACCTGTCCCATTATTTACCTTATCAGGAGGCTGTTGCCAAAGATCGAGAAACCATAGAGATGATATTAAATCTTAAAGCCAGTGAACTGATAAAACGTGAGAATGCAGCATGCGGCAAGATACCGATTCTGGTTCTTATAAACATGGCCCGTCGGTACAACTGGCATCCGGTTCTTCTCCATTATTCGAACAGCGGGGATACTGCCGGTGATCGATCGAGGGTTGTCGGTTATACAGTCATCGCATTTTATGGAGGTTTGTCTATGAAAAACCGTATGGATTCCCTTCAATCATTGAATGAGGAACAGGGTCAAACACTCGTGAAACTGGCCCGGCAGACCATTGAAGAAAGACTTGACAAACATTCGATCAAAGTTGATCCGGATTCTATGATGGCCTCGGCCTTTAAGGAAAAAAGAGGCACCTTTGTGACACTGACCATTAACAAACAGTTGCGGGGTTGTATCGGCAACCTGGATTCCACGGACTCAATTGTGGACGGGATCGAACGAAATGCCATTAATGCCGCCTTCCGTGACCCCCGTTTTCCCCCTTTGAAAGCCGATGAACTTGATCGGGTGGATATCGAAGTGAGCATCCTTACCGAACCCCAACCCCTGGAATACCGGGACAGTAAAGATTTGCTTTCCAAGTTGCGTGTCAATGTGGATGGGGTTATTCTTCGAAAAGGATCGGCCAGCGCCACTTTTTTGCCACAGGTATGGGAGCAGCTTCCACAGCCTGAAAAGTTTCTTTCCCATCTTTGCTCGAAGGCCGGTCTTCCTGCAGATACATGGAGGAAGGGAAATCTTGATATTTTGACCTACCAGGTTCAATGCTTTGAAGAGGAGAAATGAACGTGCAATAACACGGGTGGTCATCGCTACGGGTATTTCATCCGTGGTGACCCAACTGCTGATCATTCGTGAATTTTTAGCCCAATTCCAGGGGAATGAGTTTATCATCGCCCTGATTCTCTTCAACTGGCTGGTTCTGGGTGGAATCGGTACGATTCTGGCCCGCTGGGTCATCCGGGACTTGTGGGTGGCCACCGCAAACCGTCTGGGATGGCTTTCACTGATTCTTGCAGGAATGCCTGCTGTGCAAATTCTGGCCATTCGGTTTCTTCGAGATGTCTTCTTTATTCACGGAAGTTCCGTTGGATTTTACCCGACTTTAAGTTATTCTTTTTTGATCATGGCCCCCTATTGCTTAATGATCGGTTTTGTTCTTCCCTACAGTCTTTTCGTCATTCGGGCAGAGAAGCCGGATTATCCCGGCGCACGTATCTACATTATTGATAACTTGGGAGATGTGTCCGGAGGCGCCCTGTTTTCTTTTGCTCTTGTTTTTCTGGTTACGCCTTTAAAGGCAGTATTTTTAGCTAATTTACCGTTACTTCTGACAGCCTTCCTTCTGTTAGCTCGCAACGTTCTCAGGTCTCGAATTGCTATTTATCTGGGAGCGGGAATGACGTTTATCATTTTGATTACCGGTATATTTCTGGAACCGGCATCGCTGTTTCAGCCTTCAGGTAAACTGGTGTATTACAAGGAATCCCGGTATGGCCGGATTGAAGTCCGGAAGGATCAGGAGCAGTTTACCCTGTTTGTAGGGGGCGTCCCGCTGTTCGGAACCCAGAATTTGAGCATGGCCGAAGAAACCATCCATTATCCTCTGGCTCAATTACCCCGGGTGCAGAATATTCTTTTGATTTCCGCTGAAGGCGGTATGATGACCGAGCTTGAAAAATATCGTCCGGCTTCCATTGATTATGTCGAACTGGATCCAAAGGTGGCTGAAGTTGAATTCAGGTTCAAAATGATTAAAAAAATCCCTGGCCTGAAGGTTATAAATCAAGACGGGCGAGCCTACCTGGCCGATTCGAACAAGATCTATGATGCGATCATCGTCAACTTAAGTGAGCCGGATACATACCAAATCAATAGATTCTTTACCGACAGATTTTTCGACCTTGCAAGGCGTCATCTGGCCCGGCATGGGGTGTTGAGTTTTGCCATGAAAGGCTTTGAAAATTATTTGGCCGAACCCCAGCGTCAAAAGCTTTCTTCACTTTATAATACGGTGAACGACTATTTTAAACATGTGCTGTTGCTGCCGGGGCAAAAAATATTTTTCCTCTGCAGCTCCCAGCCGCTCAATACCGATATACCGGCGCTTCTGGCTCGAAAAAATATCCCGACTCGTTATATCAAAGGTTATTATTACGGCAATCTGACCCAGGAACGAATCGAACGCTTAAATGCCCTCATAGATCCGTTGACGCCTAAAAATCGCGATGATTATCCCCAGTTGATGCGCCTGATGTTTCAGCAATGGTTCGCCAAGTTTTCCACTTCTCCAACCGGTTTCATTGCTATTTTGGCCGTGGTGTGCATGGTTTACCTCATTCGTATCAGTGCTGAAGAGTTTGTACTCTTTTCCACCGGCTTTACCGTCATGGGGAGTGAGCTATTGGTAATATTTGCCTTTCAAATTTTTTTTGGTTATATTTATTTTCAAATCGGCCTCATCGTCACCGTTTTTCTGGCCGGCCTTTTACCCGGCGCCTGGTTCGGCCATAGGTTTCGCTACAGGAGCAAGCAGACTCTGGCGTTTGCCGATGGACTGCTGATTCTCCTAATGGGTATGCTGATTGTGGCTTTGAGGCAGGGAAGCTATGGTTTGCCGGTGAGTTTTTTCCTTTTTTACGGTTTTGTGGTGTCGCTGATCTGCGGCTTCCAGTTTCCGGTGGCCCTTTATTTGCGAGGCGGAGACGCTCCGGCGGTGACCCAGACCTTTTCCGCTGATTTAATCGGAGCGGCTTTCGGTACATTGATGACCAGTGTTGTCTTGATTCCCTATTTTGGAATCATCAGGACGGTAGCCGGCCTGATCGGACTTAAGCTATTGAGTATAATGATTATTTTCGGACGTTATGAAAAAAATTAGCCGACGCCAGTTTATATATTGCGGTGCGGGATTCCTCTGTGGCGCTGCGTCAGCCAGTACTTTCTGGCCTTTTTCAGAAAAGACAGCGATGGCATCGGGTCCGGCAGATATCCGTGGCCATGTGTTCAAAGGGGATTCGTCCGAGACACTGTGGAAATGGTCCCACGAAGGATTTCTCTATACAAAGCTGGACAATAAACTGGTCATGTGCGGTATTTGTCCTAACAGGTGCCTTCTATCACCGGGTGACCGCAGTGTTTGTCGTTCCAAGGTCAATATGGACGGCATCCTTTACAGTTTGACCTATGGCAATCCATGCAGTGTGAATGTGGATCCCATTGAAAAAAAACCGCTCTTTCATTTCAAACCTCGATCGAAAGCCTTTTCCATTGCCACCACGGGCTGCAACCTTCGCTGTTTGAACTGCCAAAACTGGGAAATTTCTCAGGCCAAACCTCACGAAGTGCGCCATTACGAGCTTTTTCCGGCAGATGTCGTGAAAACAGCACAGCGCAACGGATGTCTGTCCATTGCGTATACTTATTCCGAGGCGGTTACATTTTTTGAATACATGATCGACACTGCGCGTCTGGCCAGAGATAACAAGATATCCAATTTGTGGATTTCGAACGGTTATATCAACCGAAAACCGCTGCTGGAACTATGTAAGGTTCTGGATGCGGCCAATGTCAACCTCAAATCCTACAGCGACGCCATCTATCGGAAACTGAACGGCGGACGTCTTCAGCCGGTTCTGGATACGTTGAAAACACTTCATGAACAGGGTGTCCATTTTGAGATAACGAACCTGGTGGTTCCCGGGTATGTGGATGATGACGAGATGGTCAAAGAGATGTGCCAATGGATTTTGACACATCTGGGGCCGAATTATCCTTTTCACTTTTTACGGTTTTTTCCCAAATATAAACTCGACCGTCTGCCGGCCACCCCACTTTCAACCCTGATTCGGTTCCGCAAACTGGCAATGGCCGAGGGAATCCATTACGTCTATGTGGGCAACGCCGCTTATCCGGAAGGGAATAACACCTATTGCCACAACTGCAAAAAGCTCTTGATTGAACGAGCCGGTTATTTTGTGCCCACCTATAACCTGAACGGTAATAAATGCAAATATTGCAAGACAGTGATCCCCGGACGCTGGGTATGATAGGTTACCAGAGAATTAAAAACTTCTTGTAATCTCTCAATTCACCTCTTAATTTCTCCATGTGCCTCAGTGCCGCAACTTCTCTTTCTAAATCCGCCGGTTTTATTTGAAGTCTATCGGCTATAGCCGCCGGCTCAGAACCGCCGGTTTCTTTTAATATGAGCAATATTTGTTGCTGGATCTCATTGAGTTCCAGCGCGCCGCCTTTGGATTTTGCAAAGGACTGGGCACTGTGAACCGCCCATGGATCGCACGTTTTGGCCGGTGACAGTGCATCCATATAACAGTCTTCGCATAAAACCTGTCCATGATGCTCTCTTTCTTCTCCGGTGTTTATGTCCTCCGAACAGCGGTTACATTTCATTTTATTACCTCCGTATTTTATTATTTCCTAAACCGAGTGTTTTAAAATATTGAAAAAACGGTTGTGTGTCAATTCAGAACCCCATCCTTTTTGGTAAGCATGCAAAACTTTACAACTATAAAATGTTGTGTAATAATTCCAAACCGTTTTTCTTTCTTATTATTGGAGCAACCTTCAAATGAATGGTTTTTACGGCAGATATTTAAAAATCGATCTAACCGATGAGAAATATAATTTCGTGCCTTTAAATGACGAGATCCTTTTAACATATCTTGGCGGGAAAGGTTTGGCTTCTTACCTCCTTTATTCGATAAATCCCCCGGGCGTCGATCCGCTGTCGCCGGAAAATTGCCTGATTCTTGCAACCGGACCCATTACCAACAGCAGGATATGGGGCTCAAGCCGGTATGGTGTATTTACAAAGTCACCCCAAACCGGTTTTTATTCGGAATCATATGCCGGCGGAAAAGTCCCGGAAGCCATCGATTCTTCAGGGTTTGACGCCGTTGTTGTTACTGGGAAAAGCAAACGTCCGACGGTGGTTCTCGTACAGCCTGATGGTGCCGAGTTCTTTGATGCTTCAGATATTTGGGGGATGGATACCTATGAAACCGAAGATACCGTGAATCGAAAGTACGGTAATACCGGTTCGGGATCGGAAAAATCAGGTGCTGTTGTCATCGGTCCGGCTGGAGAAAACCGTGTTCGATTTTCGGTAATCGAAAACGATTACTGGCGATCAGCAGGAAGAACCGGCGTTGGAGCGGTCATGGGATCGAAACACCTCAAGGCCATCGTATTTAAGGGCGATAAAAGGCGCGCGCTTTTCGATGCCAAGGGGGTGAAGCGCTTTTCAAAGGAAGTCGCTGAAGAATCAAAGAATAATCCGGTGGTTCAGGCATACAAAAACATGGGGACGCCCATGATGGTAAAAAAAATCAATCAAGCAAAGGCGTTTCCGACGAAATACTGGTCTAAAGGGTTTTTCGATCAATGGGAAAAGATCAGTGCCGAGGCCTTGCACAGACAATGTCGTGTTCAGCCACGGGCCTGTGCAAAGTGCTTTATTGCATGCGGCAGAATGACCACGGTGTTAAACGGCCGCCATGCCGGTCTGAGGATCGAAGGACCGGAATACGAGACCATATTTGCCTTTGGCGGGCTTTGCATGATCGACAGTATCGAGGAGATCGCGTATTTAAACGACGTTTGTGACCGTCTCGGTATGGATACCATATCTGCCGGGAATCTGTGCGGACTAACCATTGAAGCTGTCAGAAAGAAAAAGATCGATGTTAAGATCGATTACGGTGACGTGGATGCCATTGCAGGTTTACTTAAAAAAATTGCAGACAGGCAGGGTATCGGAGACATTCTTGCCCGGGGAATTAAACATGCGGCAAACGTCTGGGGAATGGAAGATGTGGCTGTGCATGTGAAAGGTCTTGAACCGCCGGGTTATGATCCCAGGGTTCTTAAAGGCAGTGGGCTTGCATTTGCCGTCTCGGACCGAGGCGCATGTCATTTAAGGGCAACGTTTCACAATCCCGAATTGAAAGGAATGATCAATCCGGAAGCTACAAAAGGGAAAGCCGGGCTTTTGATCGATTTTGAAGATCGACTGACGCTGATGGACGCTTTAATTTTATGCCGATTTTATAGAGACATCTATCCATGGGACCGGTTGAGCCGGATAATTGAAATGACCACCGGTTTAAAAGCAGATAAAGCGGCGTTGCAAAAGATCGCTTCCGAGATATCCACACTGACGCGTTGTTTTAACATTCGGGAAGGGCTCAAGCCTGAAGACGATAATCTTCCCAAACGCTTTTACAAAGAAATCCTTAAAACAGGACACGTTGTTAAAGAAACAGATTTGGCGGTAATGCTGAAAGATTATTACACCCTTCGCGGTTGGAATGAAAACGGAGTCCCCAAAGTAAAACCGGCTACTTCATAAAATCGTGCAAGATCCAGGTTACACGATTTTATTGATGTTTGGGAGAATTAAGTGGACCATCGAAATAAAGTTGAAGAAAAAACGCTGAAATACTCTATGCAGGGGGCAATCCTTTTTATTGAAAAGCCATTCCGGCAGAATTTAAAGCGGCTGAGAGACCATATGGTCTTGATACCTTGATAATAAATACATAAATAATTAATTGAGGGGTTGGGGAGCTTTTCTAAATAGTCGCTCCATGAATAATCTTTTTTTAAAACGCGTGAACTCGTGGCAAGGGCTCGTAAAGAAAGAAC
>CAXMTB010000054.1:0-17395 GCA_964195835.1 uncultured Nitrospinaceae bacterium
GGCGTACAGACGTACGCCTCGCCGCAAACCCTTGTGCGGCCTTGATCAGAACAAAAACTGCTCATTTCTGAATTGGACACCCATTGTGTTCATTTTGAACTCATGGATCGACACTAATTAGATTGATGATTTATGACTGTCGATTGGTTATTTAAAGGAGAATTGACATGAGGTTGTTTAAATTTTCAATCATAAATCTTAAGTCATCAATTTTATAGCACTTTCCATAAACATGTTCCGATTGAATGACACACGTTCACAGTTTCGGTAAGCCGAAGGATGATTCCGTTTTCATCGGGAAGCTGTTTGAGCAAATTAGAGCGCGTTAAAGCGAACAGCATATGGATGGTCAACAATTAAGAGTAATTATCATATTTCCGAAGTGTAATTTAAATCCCTTGGTCCTGTTCGCTTTTACGCGGTTTTATTTGCGAGTTCTTGCCGATGAAAACGGAATCATCCTTCGGCGATAACGGAATGTTATTCTGAAAAAGGCTATAATATGGTTCCTTTGAGCGTTCATTCGTATTATTCATTGATGTGGGGCACATGTTCTCCGAAGAAGATCTGTGCTGCTGCAAAAAAACGGGGCTATCGTCGTCTTGCGATCACGGATACCAACAATTTATACGGCCTGTGGCCCTTTTTAAAGAGTTGTAAACGCGAGAATATAACTCCGATTGTCGGTGCGGAACTGACGGATTCCGAAACCGGATACCGAGCTGTTTGTCTTGTGAAAAACGATCAGGGCTACCGTAATCTTTGCCGTATCATTACACGTCGTCATATTGATGCGGCGTTTGACCTAAAATCCGTTATCCTCACCCATGCCCAAGGACTGGTGATCATCACACAACATCCAGAGCTTTTGACACAGTGGCACGAAGCCGGATTAACGGTTGCAGCGGCGGTTTCAGGCAAACCGGATGGCATTGCCCTTCGATTGCGGAAGACGTCCCGATATCTTGGCCTTCCGATGCTGTTCACGCCTGGAAGTTTTTTTACAGATCCGGATGATTTCAAGACACACCGGATACTGCGGGCCATCGATTTGAACACCTCTCTTTCCCGATTAACGACGGAAGATACAACGTCGCCCGATGCATGGCTGGCAACGGCATCCGAGTATACCAGACGTTTTGCCATCTGGCCGGATGTACTTCGAGCCACTGAAGCCATTGCAGAACAGCTGACATTCACCGGTCCTTGCCGCGAGCTTGTTTTGCCGCCATGGACCGATATACAATCAAGCGGTGCCGATCAAGCGCTGCGGGATTTTGCTTATAAGGGGGCGAGAAAACGGTACGGAGATGATCTGTCTGAAACTGTTGTGGATCGCCTGGAGCATGAACTTCGTATTATTAAGGAGATGGGATTTTCATCATATTTTCTTGTGGTTCGGGATATCGTTTCTCGCAGCCCGCGTATTTGCGGCCGGGGAAGCGGTGCGGCATCACTGGTAGCTTACAGCCTGGGAATCACCAATGTCTGTCCCATCAAGCACAACTTGTATTTCGAACGGTTTCTGAACCCTGGGCGTTCAGATTCACCGGATATCGATATCGATTTTGCCTGGGATGAACGGGACAAGGTTTTGCAGTCCGTATTGGACCAATATAAAGGTTACGCCGCGCTGATCTGTAATCACGTCACTTTTCGGCCGCGCATGGCGATACGGGAGGTGGCCAAGGTCTTCGGGCTTACCGAACGAGAGATCGGCCGTGTCACCAAACGTCTTCCATGGTTCTGGCGAGCGGATCACACGGAAGAAGCTTTTCTTCAAAAGCTAAAACAATTGCCCGAGCTTTCTGACTTTGATTTTCCAAAACCCTGGCCAAAAATTATTCGCACAGCCCGGCACATCATTGGTATTCCACGCCACATTTCTGTTCATCCGGGTGGTGTGGTGGTCACCCCTGGGCCCATAGACAATTATGTTCCTGTTGAACTTGCCCCCAAGGGTGTTCCGATTATTCAGTGGGAAAAAGATTCTGCAGAAGAGAGCGGCCTGGTCAAAATCGATCTTCTCGGTAATCGCAGCCTGGGTGTTATCCGAGATGCCATTGCCAATATTAGGAATAACAGTACGGTATTTGACGAGCAGCTCTGGGAGCCGGAAGATGATGGCGCTACACAGGCGAATGTGGCAAAAGGGAATACCATGGGCTGCTTTTACATCGAAAGCCCCGCCATGCGCATGTTGCAGAAAAAGACAAAGGTCGGCGATTTTGAACATCTGGTGATCAACAGCAGTATTATACGGCCGGCGGCCAATGAATTTATCCGTGAATACGTCCGTCGCCTGCATGGCGGCAGATGGGAGCCGATTCATCCTTTACTTTCGGACGTGCTTGAGGAAACCTATGGAATCATGGTCTATCAAGAGGATGTTTCCAAAACCGCTGTGGCGCTGGCCGGATTTTCACATGCTGACGCTGACGGCCTTCGCAAGATCATGTCCAAGAAAGATAAGAGCCGAAAATTGGACGATTATCAAGCGCGTTTCACTGCAGGTGCACAAGCAAAGGGGGTTCGTAACGATCAGATTGCGGCAATCTGGAACATGATGATGAGTTTCAGCGGTTATTCATTTTGCAAGCCTCATAGTGCCAGCTATGCCAGGGTCTCTTTCCAGGCAGCCTACCTGAAGACCCATTATCCTGCAGAGTTCATGGCCGCGGTCATCAGCAATCAGGGCGGTTTTTACAGCACCTTTGCTTACGTGTCGGAAGCACGGCGCATGGGTGTGGAAATTCTACCTCCTGACGTAAACAACAGCGATATCCTTTGGAAAGGGAACGCTGGAATCATTCGGGTGGGATTATCGTCCGTAAAGAATGTAAGTTCAGAAACATCCAAACGTATTGTTTCAGGGCGTAAAGAAAAACCTTACAACGACATCGTTGATTTCTTTGATCGAATTCGGCCGGCCAGCCCTGAAGCCCGTTCTCTGATTAACGCTGGTGCTTTTGATTTGCTTCATCCAAAAGAGAATCGTGCTGCCCTGTTGTGGGAGCTGGCCTGCTGGCAAAAATCCGGATCAAAGCGATACGGGACAGGAAATTTGTTTAATGAAAGGATGGCAGTGCCAAAACCGGCGTTCCCGCAGGAGAAGAAAAGAGAGCGTTTGCGGCAAGAATTTGCAGCCCTGGGTTTTTTGTGCGATCGGCATCCCATGATGTTATACGCCGATACGTTAAAGAAACTAAAGACTGTCAAAGCCATGGAACTGCATCGCTTCATCGGCCGTCATGTTCGCATTGCCGGTCTGTTGATTACCGGAAAGGTTGTGCATACCAAGCATGGCGATCCCATGGAATTTCTGACTTTTGAAGACGACACCGGGCTGATTGAAACGATCTTTTTCCCCAAAGCCTACCGCCGCTTCTGTGCCATCCTGGATCGAAGCCGTCCCTTTATCCTCCATGGGAAGGTGGAAGAAGACTTTGGCGCCATCAGCATGACCGTAAATCGGGTGGAGCCATTAGATGTGGGGGGCTAAAATATTTTTTTCCTGAATCTTGCATATGAAATCCTCCGACTCGTGCAAGATTCAGGTTTTTGTCTTTTACAAACCTCCAGAAGCATCATTTAACTTGATACCTTCTGAATCCATTTCTAAATCTTTTCTAAGCCCTTTGCCGATCTCTATTAACTTTGAATATATATCAAAGGAGTGGGTCATCATTTGCCGATTGTCTTCATGCAAATATTTTCCTGCCTTCTTTTTTTCCTCTTCTGCAACTTTCTCTATTTCATAAATGATGTCTTTATACCACATTTTTGACATCGGCAATTTAATGCTGTAATCTTCTCTTTCCTCATTTAGGAAAAAATTAATTTCAACGGTTGGGTAATTGCCATCAAAACTGATTTTCATTTCTGCCATGATTCCTCTCCTTTTACATGATTAACACACTTTAACCTGAATTGAGCGATTTTTTACTCGATCTGCACCAATCTCTTGCGCACCAAAGGTTCGCAAAAATCCTCGACAGACCGAAGGGTATGCCTGCGGTTTTTCCGAACCTTGCTGTATCAAGATCTCGGCACATATCTTCGCAAAAAATCTCTCAACTCAGGTTGAAATTGATGAATTCGCTTACCGTCGAATTCATCAAACCTTTGGTGTTTAGTGTTTTGTAGTTATCAATTTCTTTAAATTTTTGTCAAATAATTTTATTAAAATATTTTCAGTAAGTTATAATTCAAGTTTCGCATCCTTTTTTTAGGGTGCTCCTTGAAATTATCATTTGCTTGACACGTTTACCGCATTATCTTACATTTCTTGTGCAATAAGCATATTTTCATTTTAAATCATTGTCAAATAGGAATAAAACATCATGGAACTTACATCTTTAAGTGCAATTTCTCCTGTTGACGGCCGTTATCGAAAAACTGTTGAAAATCTCGCAGAATATTTTTCAGAAGGCGCATTGATAAGATATCGTGTTCGAGTTGAAGTTGAATATTTTATCGCATTATGCAATCTGCCGCTGCCTCAACTGGCAGATGTTGATAAGAGCATGTTTGAAAACTTGAGGCGTCTTTATAAAAACTTTTCTCGTGAAGATGCTCAAAAAATAAAAGACATCGAGCGGGTGACCAACCACGACGTCAAGGCGGTTGAATATTATCTCAAAGAAGCATTTGATGGGCTGGGGTTGCATCGTTACAAAGAATTTATTCATTTTGGCTTAACATCTCAGGATATTAATAACACGGCGATACCCTGTTCGTTAAAAGAAGCCTGGATAGAAATTATGGAGCCGGTTTTGGAACAGATTGTGGCGACATTAATTGAAAAAGCAAAACAATGGCAACATGTTCCCATGCTGGCTCGAACTCATGGCCAGCCGGCCTCGCCCACAAGCCTGGGCAAAGAACTTTATGTTTTTGTCGAGCGATTGATAAAACAAAAAGCCCTGTTGAAAACAATTCCATTTTCAGCAAAATTCGGTGGGGCAACGGGTAATTTCAACGCGCATTATGTTGCCTATCCAAACATCGACTGGATTGCATTCGGAAATTATTTTGTGAACGAAGTGCTGGGACTTGAACGATCAAAAATGACGACTCAGATTGAGCATTATGATCATCTGGCCGCATTTTGTGATAACCTTAAAAGAATCAATACCATTCTCATTGATATGAATCGAGACTTATGGTCGTATATTTCAATGAGTTACTTCATGCAAAAGATCAAAGAGAATGAAGTGGGATCTTCAACCATGCCCCACAAGGTCAATCCCATTGACTTCGAAAATTCAGAAGGAAATCTGGGAGTGGCAAATGCGATCTTCGCGCATCTTTCCTCAAATCTCCCGATTTCACGGCTGCAGAGAGACTTGACCGACTCCACGGTTACAAGAAATATCGGTGTGCCGTTGGCCCATACTCTGATTGCCTTTAAATCATTGCTAAAAGGGCTGGACAAATTGCTCCTAAATAATGAAGCGATTCAAAATGACTTGCAGAAAAACTGGGTGGTCGTGACCGAGGCGATTCAAACAATTTTGCGCAGGGAAGGATATCCGGAACCCTATGAAGCTTTGAAAGCATTGACACGGGTCCACTCACACATTGACCGCAACACAATTTTAGAATTTATAGAAAGTTTGGATGTTACACAAACCGTTAAAGACGAATTAAAAAAGATTTCACCTGAAAACTACATGGGCATCTACGATTTTTAACCAGTATATGAAAATATTTGATCCAATCAACACTCCCCTCACAGGAACCAATCTCATTGAGGCAAGCGCAGGTACCGGCAAAACCTATACCATTGCCGGCCTCTTTTTAAGACTTATTCTCGAAAAACAATTAACGGTAAATCAAATACTGGTGGTAACGTTTACCAAGGCTGCCACTGAAGAGCTTAAAGAAAGAATCCGCAACACGCTTTTGGATGCAAAATCCGCTTTTTTAAAGGATTCGAGTAATGATGTCCTCGTCAAAACCATTGTCAAAAAGTATGATAATCGGGCTTTAGCAATTCAATTGATTCAAGATGCCCTGATGGACTTTGACAATGCCGCGATATTTACCATACACGGTTTTTGTCAGCGGATTCTCCATGAGAATGCTTTTGAAACACAGAGTTTGTTCGACACAGAACTTGTGGCCGATCCCACCGGCTTAACACGGGAAATTGTGGATGATTTCTGGAGAAAACATTTTTACAGTTTGCCCATGGAATTTATAAGTTATCTCCTAAAAAAAATATCCGGACCAGAATATTTTTTAAAGCTTCTGACAAAAAATAGAACAGCAGATATAAAGATTGTTCCAGAGCTTGAAAAGCCTGATTTGGCAAGCCTTGATGACTTTAAGGCCATGTTCAAAAGACTGCAAACCATTTGGCCCGACTCACGTATCCAGGTGACACATTTGTTGAAAGATTCGTCTCTTAGCGGATCAATTTATGGCAGTTTGAAATCAGTAACCATGCAAGCGGGTGTTTCAAAAAGAGACCTGATGGTTGCCTCCATGACCGCATTAATGGACAAGTTTGTTGATGAAAAATCTACCGGTTTTCCTTTATTTAAAGGTTTTGAAAAATTTACCGCAACCAAAATAGAAAATTCGGCCCGGAAAAATTATAGACCCCCTTCACATGAATATTTTGATATCTGTGATACACTTTACCACAAAGGTGTTTCCCTTGAATCTGAGATGGAAACATATTTGATGTATTTTAAGGCCCAGTGTTTCAAATTCACCCGGGAACAGCTTTTGGTCAGAAAAAAACAAAACAATATTCAATTCTATGACGATCTTTTAATAAAGCTTAAAAATGCACTCGAAGATAAAGGTGGAAAAAAGCTCGTTCAAATAATTCGGAAAAAATACAGTGCCGCCCTTGTCGATGAATTTCAGGACACGGATTCTTTTCAGTATATCATTTTTACCCGGATTTTCGATTCAAAAAAGAGCACATTTTTTATGATCGGAGATCCAAAACAATCCATATACAGTTTCCGGGGAGCAGATATATTTTCCTATATGAAAGCTGCTCGAAACACAGATTCAAAATATACGTTGATAAAAAACTGGCGATCAAATCCCAATTTGATAACCGCAGTAAATACCATATTTTCAAATATAAATGCACCGTTTGTCTTTGATAAGATTGGATTTGAAAAGGGTATTTCAGGAAAGAAAATCAAATCGATGAACGAAAGATCTTTCCCGGCGTTGACATTGTGGTATTTGGGAGCAAATAAAAAGGTCAAAGCACCTAAACCATTGAGCAAAACCGAATCTGTGCCACTCATCGCAAAGGCGGTTGCGGGTGAAATATCCCGCCTTATCTTGGAAAATAAAAACGATATCTCCCATGGCATTAATGCAAAAGATATTGCTGTTCTTGTAAGGACAAATCGACAGGCGGAGATCATAAAAAAAAACCTTTCGTTAAAAGGTGTCCCATCGGTCATCTATCTTACAGGAAACATATTCCATACCCATGAGGCAATGGAAATGGAAAGAATTCTGTTAAGTATTGCCGAACCCGGAAACGAAAGGGTATTTAATGCTGCGGTGGTGACCGATATCCTCGGTGTGGTTGGAGAGGATCTCGATTCGATCAGCGGAGAACCGTTCTGGCTGGAAGCCAAATCCAGCAGGTTCAGAGAATATTTTCGATTATGGACACGGTATGGCTTTATCCGGATGTTTCGGCTGTTGATGGTTGAGGAAAAGGTTAGGGGACGCCTCTTGAGTTTTTTTGACGGTGAAAGGAGACTGACCAATCTACTCCATTTGGCAGAAATTCTACATCAGGAATCGTCTGAAAAAAAGCTTGGTATCACCGGTCTGCTTAAATGGCTTTCAGAACAAAGAAACGCTGAAATGCCTGAATCCGAAACGCATCAACTTCGTCTTGAAAGCGATGATCAGGCCGTAAAAATTATCACCATTCACAAAAGTAAAGGTCTTGAGTTCCCTGTTGTGTTTTGTCCTTTTGCATGGGAGGGGTCCTTAATTAAAGACCACGAGATTCTGTTTCATGACACGGATAAAAATGAAACCCTCACCCTTGATCTTGGTTCAAAAAACTTCGATACACACCTTGCCATTGCTCAAAATGAGCGCCTGGCTGAAAACTTGAGATTGCTTTATGTTGCAATAACAAGAGCGATACATAAATGTTATCTTGTATGGGGCAGATTCAATACCACTGAAACTTCTGCCATCGCTTATCTGTTACATTATAAAGGGCAAACAGAGGATATTTTAAGGGAAAATCTGCTGACATCTTTAAGAGAAGATGTTTTTGAAAAAAACGAAGAGGATTTGTCCGAGGACTTGAAACAGCTATCAAACAAGTCAGAAGGGTCAATAAAAATTGTTCCGCTACCGCTTGACGATACCATGGAATACTTGGCAGGTGAAGATAAAAAGGAAGGGTTGTCTTGCAGACATTTTTCAGGAAAAATTGATGCCACATGGAACATTTCAAGTTTTTCACATCTCATATCACAACGGACACTGGATGCAGAACTTCCGGATCATGACGTAACCCATGATGTATATACACCCATAACGGGAAACGATTTGCATTTATATAAGAATGAAAACATTTTTTCATTTCCAAAAGGAACCCGGGCCGGGATATTTTTCCATGACGTTTTTGAACATCTTGATTTTGCTGAAAGCTGTGCAGAAGAAAGAATAAAATTGATATCGAACAAATTAAAGGAATACAGATTTGAATCCAAATGGCTGAAACCTGTCTGCGCCATGGTGGACAATGTTCTTTCAGTACCACTTTGCATAAACAAAACCACTTTGATGCTTTCTTCTGTTCAATGCCGCAACAGGATCAATGAAATGGAGTTTTATTTTCCACTAAAACCGGTGTCGCCGAATCGACTCAGAAAGATATTTGCTGATTATGGGGGCATCGATCTTGTTAATGATTTCCCGGACCGGCTTGGTAAACTCAATTTTTCTTTAACCAAAGGTTTTATGAAAGGGTACATCGATATGGTTTTTTATGACCAGGATCGATTTTGGTTGGTGGACTGGAAATCGAACTATTTAGGAAATAGCGTTGAAGATTATGGCAAAAATGTTTTGAATAATGTGATGAGCAAGAACTTTTACATTCTGCAATATCATTTATATGTTCTAGCACTTCATCAATACCTTCAGTTGAGAATACCTGAATTTAGCTATGAACGACATATTGGCGGTGTTTATTACATCTTTATAAGAGGGGTGGACCCGGACAAAGGCCCGGAATTCGGTATTTACAAAGATATTCCAGATAAAACTCTTGTTGATGCTCTTCTAAAGGAGCTTATATTAATTGAACAAAGATAATATAACCAATTTAATTGAAACAGGATATCTATCTGAAATAGACGCTCACTTTGGTAAGTTTATTACAGATCTTGATAAAAATGATAATCCCGACATTTTTATTGCAGCTGCCCTTGTCAGCCGTTCAACCGGCGACGGAGATGGGTATCTTGACCTCAATTATAGTACTCGAAAACCGATCCTTTTAGACATTAATGGCGAAGATAGGTTTAAAAGTCCGAAACTTTCAGAGTGGTTAAAAACTTTAAGCCAAAGCCGGGCGGTGGGAAGACCCGGTGAATTTCGTCCCCTGATACTGGATGAAAAAAACAGACTTTACCTTTATAGATATTGGGATTACGAAAACAGACTTTCAAATACAATCAAAAGCCGCATCAAGGAAGATATTCAGGGAATAGATAGATCCACTTTAAAAGACAGCCTAAACAGGCTTTTTCCAAATAATGGGACTGATGAATTCAATTGGCACAAAGTGGCAGGGGTTATCGCTGCGTATAAAAAGTTTTGTGTCATTACCGGAGGTCCGGGAACCGGCAAAACTTTCACGACGGCAAAAATTCTTGCCCTTCTTTTAGAGCTGTCCCGAAAAGATAAGCTCAGCATTTTACTCGCTGCGCCCACAGGAAAAGCAGCGGCAAGGATCGGAGAATCAATTAAAGCTGCAAAAGAAACACTCAACTGTAGCGATGATATTATCGATGCCATACCTTCCGAGGCATACACGATCCATAGAATGCTGAAAACAATTCCTGGCTCCCCATATTTTTATCATAATGCTGAAAACCCTCTCTCTGCCGACATCGTAGTGGTGGATGAAGTTTCAATGGTGGATCTTGCGTTGATGTCCAAACTCCTACCAGCTGTGAAGAATGATGCCAGAATCATACTCATTGGAGACAAGGATCAGCTTGCTTCAGTGGAAGCAGGTTTTGTAATGGCAGATATCTGTGACAGAGGCAATGTCCACTTATTTTCAGAATATTTTTGCAAACAGTTTGAGAAGCTAACCCAGTGTAAAATGGAGGTCTCGAGTAAGGAACTTAAAGACAATCCGGGCCTTTATGACTGCATGGTTGTTCTAAAAAAGAGTTATCGATTTACAGATACCAGTGGAATTGGAGAATGCAGTCGAGCTGTAAATAACGGTAAATTTGATGAAACTTTCACAATCCTTAAACGCAATCCGGATCAAATCGATTGGAAAAAGATCACAGGTCCTAACGATCTATTAATGGCCCTGCCAATAGAAATCGTCAATGGATATTCAGATTATCTTAATTGCCGTGATCCTCACAGAGCACTTGAGCTTTTTAATCGATTTAGAATACTCTGTGCCGTCAAGTTTGGCGCATTGGGTGTTACCGCAATAAACAGATTGACGGAGGAAATATTAAACCGGGACGGCCTTATCGAACTCGATAATGTATCAACCTATCCATGGTACAAAGGAAGACCTGTTCTAATTACGCGTAACGATTACAGCTTGGAACTTTTTAATGGGGATATCGGAATCACCATGCCTGAGCCGAATTCAGAAAGCAAAGATTTGTATGTTTTCTTTTCCGGTGTTTCCGGTAAACTCAGGCGGTTTCTTCCACATCGGCTTCCGGAACACGAAACAGCTTATGCAATGACGGTTCACAAAAGTCAGGGGTCAGAGTTTGAGACGGTCCTTCTTATTTTACCGGTCCAAGATTATCCTGTATTAACTCGTGAACTGCTTTACACAGGGATTACCAGAGCAAAAAAACATATTTCGATTTGGGGTAGGGAAGAGATCATTAAAACCACCATATTGCGTAAAATTAACCGTAACTCAGGGTTGAAGGATGCGTTGTGGGAAAATACGATAGGCTAAGCAGTTCAGAGTTCACGGTTCCAGGTTGAATATCCCTATTTTTAAAAAATTAAGAAAGTTAGAACGTAAGAAGGTCGGCAGTTCCCATCATCTCCAAACTTCTGATCCCTGGTCGCCTCTCCGTAAGAGTCCGGAATCCTTCGGACCGGCGCCGCCAAAAGCGGGTAAACTTCTCACCTTCCGGCTTTCTGATCCTAACTTCAAAGGCTTCCGGAAAACAGCGTGTTCAAGTAAAACTTCGAGATGGGATCGACATTCTCAAAAGTATGCGACTTGTCTTGATTTTTCATGGCCATTTCTTTTCGAATATCTGTGGCCAGGATTTTGCCCAGCTCCACGCCGAATTGATCAAAGGGATTTATGCCCCAGATAAAGGCTTCAAAAACCGTTCTGGCTTCATAAAAGGCAAGAAGACGACCGATGTTTTCAGGAGAGAGATCGTTTAATAAAATGGTTGATGACGGCCGGTTTCCTGAAAAAGATTTTGCAGGATTTGCGTCTTCCTTTCCTTGGGCAAGGGCGGTGGGCTGCGCGATGAGATTTGACCAGAGTTCTTGATGGTTGGTCACCCCTTTTGATTGGTTCTGATACTGTTTATAATGGGGATGAATGACACCGATAAAATCAATGGGAAAAGGCCTTCCCTGATGGGCCAGTTGAAAGAATGAATGCTGCGCATTTGTGCCTGGTTCTCCAAAAATGATCCCCCCTGTTGGTTCATCCAGTGGATTGCCGTCTTTGGTGACCGATTTGCCGTTACTTTCCATACTGAGTTGTTGGATATGTGCCGCGAGTTTGGAAAGCGGTGATGCATAGGGGATAATGGCTTGTGCCGGATAACCCAAGAAATTGTTGTTCCAAACCGAAATTAAAGCCGCCACGAGCGGAATATTTTCCCTTTCCGTTGCATGCCGGGCATGCAGATCCATTTCTTCAGCACCTTTTAAGAACCGCTCAAACCGCTCATATCCAAGATAGAGGCTCAGCGGCACTCCGCCTACGGCAGAAGTAACACTGTATCTCCCACCGATGAAATCAAACATATGAAATGAGGAAAGGACCGGATTTGCGGAATCGTCTCCCGGAGATCCCTTGCTGGTTACCGTTACAAAATGTCTGGCAGGATCAAGCCCCTTTTCTTCAATAAAAGAACGGACCTGATTCACATTGGCCATGGTTTCCGCCGTAGTATAGCTTTTTGAAATGACAATCCAAAGGGTTCTTTCAACATCTATGATAGAGGCAATCTTTCCGAAGTTATGGATATCGACATTGGAAAGAAACATCATCTCCATATTCTTGTCTGCCATTGCATGGAGAGCATTTGCCACGAATTCGGTCCCAAGGTATGAGCCTCCGATTCCGATAACGACCACGGTATTAAATGGTTTTCCTGTGGAACCGGTGGTTTTTCCCTCATGAATGGTTGAAACGAATGTTTTAATGTCGTTTCGAACTTTACGTATTGAAGGCATGACATCTTTACCGTCGACCAAAACAGGATCATCGGAAAAATTTCTTGTTGCCGTGTGAAGCGCCGGTCGATTTTCCGTTACATTGACTTTTTTACCGCTGACCATATCGTCAAACCGTTGCTTTAGCTTTCTAAATTCAGCCAATTCGATCAAGTGATTCATAGTTTTCTCGTCGACTCTCTGGCGGGAAAAATCATAGAAAATGCCGGAAGTTTTTAAAGAATATTTATCGAGACGGCTGTTGTCCGTAAGCAGGTGTTTTAAATGTTTTTCAGGGAGATTCATAATATCGGCATGTTGAATCAAGCGATTCCAGACCGGACTTTTACTTTGTTTAAATGTATTCACGCGGTCCTCCAGAAGATGATCGAACTAACTTCGCCTCGAACACGAGACAACCTCGGACAAAACAGTGTGTATCTTGTCCAGGATATGACAATCGTCTTCACATCCGGGGAAATCCCTTCTATGTGCACACTCTTTACAAGGACTTTTAGTAAGATAACCGATTTCGAAATCGAATCTGTATTTAACATTTGTAGAGGGTAAATATTTTATAAATTTAGGAATCATAACTTTCGAATACCATACTATCTCTATCAGCACAAGAAAAACCCATCCATTGAGATTGACGGGTTTTTATAAAAAAACGATGAAATTTATATATCTTATAAAAGGACTTGATGGCCAGCTTCGATGTATCGAACAACACCCTGATTGATTAATATTGTTCGTCGTATAGGTTATTTGTGCTGGTGATCTTTTTTACCCTCAAGAATCGCATGCATACGATCCCGTTCGGCCTTTGTTTTGCGAAGCTGATCTTTGATTTTGGCTTGTTTTTCAAAGGGAACGCTCTTTAAATTTTTCTCCAGCCTTTCCACTTCTTGGATCAGCCGGTAAAGCTCTTGTGCAATCATTCGAATAGGCATGGCATGTATGGACCTCAAGTATCATCCAAATATTGCTATAAAGTAACCATAATAACGGGCGAAATATATTTTTTAAAGTAAAATATTTCATTGGCGCAGTGTCTTACAGCGCCAAAATACAAAGTGATTATTAATATTTTTATAAGCTTTGCATAAATTTTTATTTTTGTGATATTTATTATATGATATATGAACGATTTTCAATATGGTTATAATATAAATTTGCGGGGAAAAATGCGCATCGGTATAGGATATGACGTTCATCGGTTGGTTGAAGGGCGCAAGCTGGTATTGGGCGGAGTCACCATTCCTTTTGAAAAAGGTCTGCTTGGGCATTCTGACGCCGATGTCCTTATTCATGCCGTATGCGACGCATTGTTGGGGGCAGCCGGTTTGGGTGATATTGGTTTGCATTTTCCGGATACCGATCCAAAGTTAAAAGATATCTCAAGCATGATAATTCTCTCAAAAACATATAACATATTGAAAAACAAAGGCTTTACGGTCATCAATTTAGATTCAACCATTATGACCGAAGCACCTAAAATAACACCATTTAAAGCAACAATGGAAAAAAATATTGCAAGAACAATTGAAATTGAACCGGAGTGTGTTAATGTTAAAGCGACGACATTAGAAACTCTTGGAATGATGGGGAAGGGGGAGGGTATTGCCGCCTTATGCATCGCACTTATTGAATAAAACCGCAACTTGAAACCGTAAATTCAAGTTAAAACAATAAATACGGATAGAAAATAATGCCACTTCGCGTTTTTAATACTCTGAGCAGAAAAAAAGAGGTTTTTAAGCCTATAGACCCCGGAAAAGTCCGAATGTATGTTTGTGGTCCCACGGTTTATGATTCCTGCCATATTGGACATGCAAGATCTGTGATCATCTTTGATGTTATCGCCCGATATCTGAAAGCAATAGGCTATGATGTGCTCTATGTCAGAAATTTCACAGATGTAGATGATAAAATCATCGACAAGGCAAATCAACTCGGTATTAAGTCAACGGCAGTCGCGGAAAGATTCATCAAAGAATTTTATGAAGATATGGATGCCCTGAACGTTAAGAGAGCGACCATAGAACCCAAGGCTACCGATCACATCAAACAGATCATTCAATTCATTGAACGGTTAATAGAAGGGGGATATGCATACCGGGTAGAAGGTGATGTGTATTTTTCCGTTGAAAAGTTCGAAGAATACGGAAAGCTTTCCGGTCGCAAACTGGACGAAATGGAAGCCGGCGCCAGAATTGATATTAATGAAAAAAAGAGCAACCCTTTTGATTTTGTCTTGTGGAAATCTGCCAAACCCGGTGAACCGTTTTGGGAAAGCACATGGGGCAAGGGAAGGCCCGGGTGGCACATAGAATGTTCGGTCATGAGCAACGAATATCTTGGAGAAACCTTTGACATTCATGGCGGCGGCAAGGATTTGTGCTTTCCTCATCATGAGAATGAAATCGCCCAATCGGAAAGTATTTCCGGAAAACCGTTTGTCAAATACTGGATACACAACGGCTTTGTAAATATAAATCAGGAAAAAATGTCGAAGTCGCTGGGCAATTTTTTGATGATTAAAGATATTTTAAAGACATATCATCCGGAAGTTGTGCGTCTTTTTCTTCTTTCCAGTCATTATCGCAGCCCCATTGACTTTACAGAAAAGGCCATGGACGAAGCCCGCAAGGGACTTGATAAGATGTATGCTCTTCTTTTGCGGGTGGATAAAACAATGGACTCCGAGTCAAACCAGGAGATTGAACCTGGCGATTGCTGGCAGCAATTTTGTGAAGCAATGGACGATGATTTCAATTCTGCGCACGGCATCGGCATTATTTTTGATACGGTTCGCAAGGTCAATCGCATGCTGGACCAATATAAAAACAGCGGTTCCGACCAAATAAAGCAAACCATACAACACGCACTGGTTGACATTCGAAGAACCGGCGACATTCTCGGGATACTACTTGAGAAACCCGCTGTATATTTTGATAAAAAACAAACACAAGTCCTCGAACAAAAATCCGTTGATCCCACCATGATTGCAAAGATGGTTGAAGAAAGAAATGCAGCCAGAAAGGCTAATAATTGGAAAAAGGCCGATCAGATCAGAGCCCAGCTTGCTGACATGGGTGTTATTTTGGAAGACCGGCCTGAAGAGACGGTTTGGAAGATCAATAATTAATGAATCCGTATCTGCCACCAAGGCACCAGGTCACTAAGAAAGAATAATAAATATATCCTTTGTGTCTTAGTGACTTTGTGGCAAGTATTTTGGTTCTGGAAAAATTCAATCGTCAATCGTCAATCGTTTGTACATGAAGCGGAAAAGTTCCAGAAAAACCAATCTATTACTTATTATATAAGAATCGTATCACACCTAACATCATGCCTTCCTTTAAGTTAGTCTCAGATTTTACCCCAAAAGGCGATCAAACAGGCGCCATTCGTGCTTTAAGCAAAAGGATCCAATCCGACAAGAAGCACAACGTTCTTTTGGGTGTCACCGGCTCAGGAAAAACATTTACAATGGCACATGTCATTGCAAACATCGGAAAACCGGCCCTGGTCATCGCTCCGAATAAAACTCTTGCCGCGCAGCTTTATAGTGAATTCAGAATTCTCTTTCCTGAAAATGCTGTGGAATATTTTGTGAGCTACTATGATTACTACCAGCCCGAAGCATACATCCCTTCAAGCGACACGTATATTCAAAAAGACTCTTCTATCAACGAGATGATCGACAAGCTTCGCCATTCAGCCACACGGTCGGTATTGTCCCGCCGGGATGTGATTGTGGTGGCGAGCGTATCGTGCATATTCGGTCTCGGCGCCCCTGAAGAGTATCTGGCCATGCGTGTTGACTTGGAAAAAAATATGGTGCTTGAACGGGATAGATTCCTTGCGGAACTGGTGGCCATACATTACGAAAGGAACGATGTCGATTTTTATAGAGGGATTTTCAGGGTCAGGGGAGACCGGGTCGAAATTTTTCCGTCATATGAAGAAGATAATGCGCTTCGTATTGAATTTTTTGGAGACGAGTTAGAATCGATTTCCGAGATTGACCCCCTCAGAGGTATTGTCAAAAAACACTTGAACCGTATTACCATATATCCGGCTAGCCATTACGTGACCCAAAAAAAAATTCTCAAAAGAGCCGTCGAAACCATCACGACTGAATTGACACGGAGGATCGACTATTTCAGGGATGAAAATAAACTGATTGAAGCACAAAGAATTGAAGAAAGGACAAACTTTGATTTGGAAATGATGCAGGAACTGGGATACTGTAATGGCATCGAAAATTATTCCCGCCATCTAACGCAAAGAACGCCCGGAGAACCACCGCCAACACTTTTGGATTATTTCTCAAATGATTTTTTGATGATTATTGATGAAAGCCATATCGCAATTCCACAACTTCGAGCCATGTACAAAGGGGATAGATCGCGTAAAAAGACCCTTGTTGGATATGGATTCAGACTGCCCTCGGCTCTGGATAACCGCCCATTGACATTTGAAGAATTTGAATCAAAAATATCGCAAGTGGTTTATGTTTCAGCTACGCCTTCCGACTATGAAATTACAGAGGCAAAAAATGAGCTCGTCGAGCAGATTGTGAGACCCACCGGGTTGATCGACCCGATGATCGAGGTGAAAAAAGCCAAATACCAGGTTGACGATCTATTGGAGGAAATTCAACACCGGCTGGAAAGAGATGAACGGGTGTTGGTCATCACACTGACAAAGCGTATGGCTGAAGATCTCACAGAATATTATT
>CAXMTB010000055.1:0-17246 GCA_964195835.1 uncultured Nitrospinaceae bacterium
AAGCATTAATGCCACTGTTTATACAGGGTCAATTTTCAGGACAATCCAGCTAACACTTACAACGGGCAACAGACTTATGCAAACCATGGCTCTCAGGTTGTCATGTTCTGCGATAAAATCGGCGATAGGCGGCAGTCGCAATGATGCAGCCGCCCATCCGTCCACTTCAGCGGTTGGATATGCGGCGGAATACCACTGATTATCTGATGCGGAGCAAAATATACTGAACTAAGGTCTGTCTTTTGATAAAACCGTTGTCCTCTGTCCTCATACACTTTTTTTAACCATAAGAAGGAGAGGTTTCTGCGCTTCTGGCAGACAAAAGATCTTTATAAGCATTTGAGATTCTTTTAGAGAATATACCTGCCAGTCGCTTTAAAACTTTAATACCCACATGAGGATGAAGGTTGAATATCTTATCTAACGCTTCTCTTTCAATCTCTAACGCCTTTAAATCCGTTGCGCAAACGCCGGAAGCGGTATAACGCCCGGATTCAACCATGCACGACCAGCCGAATATATCACCCAGATTTGTCAGGCTATACGTTATGGTGCCACCATTTTTTATTTTCAGTTTAACAGTCCCTTCTACCAGAATATAAAGGCGCTTAGCTTCCTCATCCTTTTCAAATATTACCGTTCCTTTAGCATAGCTCTTTTCAGAACAAATATTGGCTATTTCGTTCATTATCTCGTGGTCTATACCCTTAAAAAGCTCTATTTCTTTAATAATCATCTCGGACCTCCTTTCACAATGAACTTTAAATGTTAAAAAAACTCTCCCGGTTTACAAAACGAAAAGTATATTTCTTTAAATGCCATATCTTTTTTTTGCATTTGCAGAAACTTAGATAAATTCTTCACGATAATTGTGGATAAGAGAAGATAGCTTTTATTTAACTCCACAGAGACTGAAATGCTAATACATTATGTCAGATAGTGCCTTCGTGCTGGAGGTATCGGGTAATGTCGTAATGTAGCTCTAAAAAATCTGAATGAGCATCTTTTCAGGCAGACATGGAAAACGAAGAAATTATGTTACGCATTAGAATTTAGCATTGTTTTTTTATTGTTCAAACATTGACGAAATCATAAACATATCTAAGCAAAATGGGCGTTTTACGAAACGATAAAAATATTAATCAAGCAAATGCCGGTATTTATCAACGATGTTCTCATCACTATAAATTATCTTTCCGGTGAGCATCTGAACCCTGTGGAACGTATCCGTTACAAATTTTTCCGCCAGATTGAATTTGCGATCGGATTTCCTTGAATTTTCTAACAACAATACAGCCATTAGGATTTCAACGGCCATATCAACCAATCCTCTGGCATGATATTCTGTGTAAACATGATCATTGTGAGCTTTTACATAACCCACTGCTTTTTTTAATGATTTTTCACACTCTTTTATTTTCTCAATGAGGGGATTAAACGACTCAGGAAAATGGCTGCTCATCTTTTTGCTTAATAACGTAAAGAAAAGACCTGAAGTTATTCCTCCGACTGCGGCAATGATTTGAAGCTGGGATGTTCCTTCGTATATGGTCGTTATCCGGGCGTCTCGATAGAGACGTTCGACTTCATAGTCCCTCATATATCCGGCACCACCAAAGATTTGAATGGCATCATAGGTGACTTTGTTACACATTTCGGAGGCATAATACTTGGCCATGGGAGTGAGCAGGCCTGCCAGACGGGTTAATTCCTTAATTTTGGCGCTGGTCTCTTTATCATTTGCACCGTAAAGCGTATAAGAGTGCTGCAAATCAACAACTATCGATGATTCATACAAAAGACTGCGGGCCGCTTCAATCTGGACCCGCATATTTGTTAACATTTCGAGAACCGGCGGAAATTCGATGATGCTTTTCCCGAATTGTTTGCGCTGTTTTGCATATTTAAGGGCGTACTGATATGCCTCCTGGGCAATACCTATGCTTTGAACGCCGACACCAATCCGAGCGCCGTTCATCAAGGGCACGAAATAACGCGTCAGCCCACGTTTGCGTTTGCCGATAAGATGTGCCCGACAGTTTTTAAATTCTAGCTCACAGGTGGGAGACCCGTGAATGCCAAGTTTATCTTCAAGGCGGCGCACGACAAGATTCTCGTCTTTTTCATATAAAAAAAGGCTTAAGCCTCGACCTCCGGGTATGTTCTCCTCCGAACGCGCAAAAACAAGCAGGATATCACCGCATCCGTTTGAAATAAAATGCTTTACGCCGTTTAGGAGCCAGCATCCTTTTTTTTCATCGTAAGTTGCCCGTAGCTGCATCGCCTGCAAGTCCGACCCGGCCTCCGGTTCCGTCAGCACCATTGCACCGGAAAACTGGCCGGAAGCCATTTTGGGAAGGTATTGTTCTTTGAGTTCGGGACTTGCAAACTGGTTAATCGTCTCGGCGATTTCTTGCAAGCCGTATAGATTCATAAAGCTTGCATCTGCCCGCGATACGATTTCAACAGCCATCATGTAAACGGTGAGCGGAAAGTTCAAGCCCCCGTATTTTCGAGGCAGCGTGAAGCCGAACAAATCGGCTTGAACAAAGCGTTTGAGAGCTTCTTGGGTGCCTGGCGCATAGCTCACTACGTTGTTTTCCAGTGTGCACCCGTGACGATCAACGCCGGTAGCCGCCGGTGCCAAGATTTCAGCTGACAGTTGTCCGACCAGAGACAGCACACGGTGGCAGTTATCCAGCGCATCTTCAAAGTTTTCCGGCGCAAACGGATATGCATGGTTTTCTGTATATCCTTTTTCCCTCAACTCGAAAATGTCTTTGAGGCGCGCGTCATTGAGATAAAATTGAATGTCCTCATTGTCAGTGAAATAATTTTCCACGTCTAATCCTTATCTTTATACGCTTTGATCATTTTGGGAATAACCTCTTGCAGGTCACCTATTATTCCGTATTGGGCAATGGAAAATATCGGTGCATGGGGATCAGTGTTTATTGCTACGATTCTATTGGACTCTTGGATACCTGCCCGGTGCTGTATGGCTCCCGATATTCCGCATGCAAGATACAGATTCGGGCGAACGGTAGTCCCTGTCTGGCCCACTTGATGTTCACGGCCGATAAATCCGGCATCAACTGCGGCGCGTGAGGCGCCCACTTGTCCTCCCAGCACGCTGGCAAACTCATGAATAATTTCAAAATTCTCTTTTGATCCCACTCCCATGCCGCCGGAAACGATAATTTTGGCAGACTTTAGATTAACCTTTTTTTCAGCCTTAACGCGTTCGACAATTTTGAGTATCAGGTCCTGATCCGTCAGTACTGGATTCAGTTGGACAACCTGTCCTTTTCTGGAGGAATCCGCAATAGGCCGCTTGAAAACACCTTCGCGAACGGTGGCCATTTGTGGTCTGGTTTCAGGTGTCACAATGGTCGCGATAACATTGCCGCCAAAAGCCGGACGAATCTGTAGAAGGATTTCCTTCCATGTCTTCTTCCCAAACCTATACTCTCCGATTTGAAGATCCGTGCAATCTGCAGTTAGACCTGTTCTCATATGGGAAGCTATTCTCGGTGCCAGGTCTCTTCCAATACTGGTTCCACCGATAAGCAGAATGCTCGGTCGATATTTTTTGATAAGATCCGTTGCAATGCGAGTGTATGGCAAGGTCAGATAACAAGCCAATTGTGAGTCGTCGGCCACATAAACCTTGTCGGCGCCATGGGCAATCAGTTCAGGAGCCGCATCTGAAACGTTATGCCCGATAATAAAACAGGCCAGTTCGGAACCCAGGTGGTCGGCCAACTCTCTCCCTTTCCAAAGAAGCTCAAAGCTCACATCTGCAAAGGTTCCCGAATCGTTTTCTATAAATACCCAAACACCGTTTTCCATGATTTTTCTATTCAAATGATATGCTCGTCGACCAGTTCATTAATAAGGTTTTTTATCTCCTGCTCTGAAGTATCAAAAAGTTTGGGTTTACGAGATATTAACTTTACATTTTCCACATTTTTTATCCAAGTTTCGGATCCTGCAAAGCCGCAAATTTCAGCCGCACAGCCAATTTCTTCAAGGCCCCAAACAGGTATTAAAAGTCCTCTTTCTGAAAGCCTTTCTCGTTCTTGATCGCTTTTTACACTATTTTTCGTCTTGGCTTTTTTCCAGAGCATCAAACGTTTTATCGAAGGCGGCCGCGGATTTCCCGCTGTATTGGTAACGGTAATTAGAAGTGGAAGCCTGCCGCGGATGCGTTCATATCCACTGTCTATAGTCCGCCGGATGACTATGTCATCTTTATTCAAATATTCTATGGCTTCCGCAAAGGTTACCTGTGGTATATCGAGTTTTTCAGCGACCTGCGGGCCTACTTGAGCTGTATCCCCATCAATTGCCTGCCTTCCGCAGAATATGAAGTTAAATTCACCATATTTTCTAATGGCCCACTCCAGCAGGCTGGATGTGGCCAAGGTGTCGGCACCTGCGAATTTTTTGTCGGTCAATAAGATGGCATGATCAGCACCACGACTTAAGGCATCTTTAAGCACTTCAATCGCCATTGGCGGCCCCATGGACATCACCGTTATCTCCCCTCCGTATTTATCTTTGATTCCAAGGGCCATCTCCAGGGCGAATAGATCATCCGGATTGACAATAGCCGGCAGAGCCTGTCGATTTACGGTTCCGTCTTCCCGCAATACATTTAAGGTTATATTACGAGTATCTGGAACCTGCTTAATTAAACAGACCATGCGGTAGGGCATAAGTATCTCCTAATCCAAAAATAACCTTGAACGTTTAATTGTAATTGGCCCCATTCTCGTAAAAAATACGGTCACATGTTCCAATTATCTGTACTTTGAAGTCAACTATGCACATTTTGAGGTGAGCCTCCATTGGTATAACCTCCTTAATAGAGGTTAAACGATTGAAGTGACAAAACCTCAAATAGGGAGAAACCAATTGATAATGAGATTCAGCGGAACAGGAGATGTTTGCAGTAGAAAATGAATGAAAACGAAATGTGGATTTCAGAGCCATTCCCCTTCTATAATAAGGCTATAAAAAATTATGTGTCAAGCAAAATATCACATTGTGGCACCTATCATGCCAAGTACTATATTGCAATGTGGCATTTTAGATGTCAAGCATTATATCACAATGTGGCACCTAAAGTTCGTCTGATGCTCGCAGAAGCCTTAGATATAGTGGTATCTTTTTGCTGGAAAATTTAGGAGGTGATAGAAGGTCTAAGGTCGATACCTTCAATTGCCGAATAGTGAGGATTTCAAATGTAGTGTTTTCCAATTTTCCATACCTTTATATTAAGTTTTATAATCTATTTGCCAGGCTAACATAAATTGGCTAATTGTGGTCTTTTTCACGCCAATCAATTTTGGTGATATCTTGCAACTATCTATTTTTATGGAAATTGAGATACGTTATATAGGTATCTCAAAAAATAATGCTCATTAAATTTTTATGACAGCCTGCCATAAAATCCTTATTTATACATACCAAATTGTTGTGATATATTCAATTCCAGGTGGTAGGTGATTATGTGATATCCAATCCTGATCTCAGATCTTGCATTGGTTGGGATCTATAGAGATTCTCTCAACATTCGGCAAAGTTATGATATCATACCATCAGACTTAAATTTGGTATGATTCAAAAGTTGTGATCACTTGCCATAAAGACAACGATGGCTGAATTACAGATATCATAAATTGTGATTGTCAAGTCAAGTCCTTCATGTCTCAGTTCAGGCCCACAACATCACTCAACAATCTCAAGTACAAATCTTTTTCCAGCCTTTCCAGATGCTGCATTTAATAAAACCCGGATGGCATTTGCCATTTTGCCTTGTTTGCCGATGACTTTGCCCATATCGCTCTTATCTACTATGAGCTCAAGTACAACAGTTTGGCTACCTTCAATTTCAGTAATCTGAACCTGTTCCGGGTTGTCGACAATTGCTTTTACAATTTGGATTAATAGGTCTTTCATAGATTTGGTTTCCTTATCTGGATAGTGTCGGATCAAGTTTCGTTCAGGGCAATTAAAAGTGTTTATTTGACTTTTCTTAGTTTTATAATGCCATCATTATGAGAGACAAGGTAGGTTCCCCACATCCAGTTATCTTGAAGGGCTGTTGCTAAAGCCCTAATTCTTACTGGAAATCTTGTCCAATCTTCGTATTCCCAATCGGTATCAAAGTCCCTAATTTTGACCTGCATAATTGTTATTTTAACATTTGCACCCGGATATCCACCTGCCTTTTGCAAATCCGTTTGAACTATGGAACCTTTTTTTATCTGGTCTTTGACTTGACCTATCCATTTCGAAAGTTTGGTCTAAAAGATCCCTGCTTTACCAAATGTGGAATTAACATGGCTTCCTCCAATAAATATCATTCCATCTGCCGACTTTTAAAATGCTTGCTGTATTTTATACTTCTTCTTGTCGGGCCGAAGATTAGAGCGAAGGCTGATAATGGCTGATCAAGAAAATAAACTTAATATGTTAAGTATGTTATATATTGAAAACACTGTAGAAAAAACCTTTAAGAGTAGCAAATATAGAAGTAATTATCGCCTTGTCCCGCAAGTTCCCGTCCAACTATTATTAAATCTTCGGATTTACGGATAAGTAGGCATTTATGAATTCATCAACCCTTTTATTTATTTGAGCTCTGATTTCCTCTATATAACCGTAACCCATACCAGACGTCGACCAAGTAATAGCATCAATTATGATATTATTACGCACTAAACTCACCTCTTCTAACATCCCAAAGAATATACTGTAAATAAATGCGCCCTGTTTCGTACTAATAGTATTAAGGTAGACATGAAGAAAAGGCGCCCCTTTTTCCTTATGATGTTCTTTGTGGGTTAGCACCTTAATCCCCGCTGCTCGAAGTTTTATTTCAATGTCTGTCCGAATCTGGTCTTTAGACAATCCCTCTTGCTCTAAGGCTCGCATAACATCTTGTACATTCACATATACTCCTTTAAGGTTTTTAAGCGACTCTCGATCTGGTTTGAGGTCACTTGCAAATGCAGATGAACTCATTCCTGCCAGACTAAAAACCATAACCAGCACCACAATAAATATAGTAGGTTTGTATTTCTTCATAGTTGCCCCCATCTTTTTTTAACAGGCTTTGATCCCAGTCCTTTTGTAATCCTCCACTTAATGCTTAATAGAAACTTATAATTTAAGGGGCGTCCCGCAAGTCCCCCTCGTTTGCATTTGTTTGATAAGTTATTTACTTGTTTATGGATGTCCCGGAAGTCCCCCTATATCATAAAGGCGAAAAGGGCAAACTCTGAAAAAAGGCTCAACCCTACTAATATCCCATAAACTCACCAATCAGCTTCACATGGATGCGCTTTTCGATCATGTGACCTTCGATGATGCTCCACATGTTACAGATACGAGTGGGGGATTTGCAGTCACTGCACAAACCGGTCTTCACACAGGGGTTCTCCAGTCCTAAGCGGATGTTGTTGACTGGTGCGGCATAGTGCTTGACTCTGGCCATGGCGGATTCCAGGTCGGGGGTGACTTTATTCATACCCACCATCAGGATAACCTTTTTGGGCCCGAAGGCCATTGCCGCCACGCGGTTGCCCATGCCGTCAAGATTGACTAATTTTCCGTCTAATGTGATCGCATTGGAGCTTGCAATCATGAAATCAGCAGTCATTCCTTGTTGTCGACGTGCTAAACCCTCTTCCGGCAGTATTCCCGGCTCGTAAGGGTCAATAAGTTTGACTTCCGGCATCTCGGCGATGGACTCCCAGAGTCCTGCTTCTCCCGCAGTCATAGTACCGCATCGATATACGGATGCTCCTGGCGTAATCATAGCGATGACTTCCTCTTTGGCCTGAACGGCAGTGGCAGCATAACTGCCCTCCATGCGTCGCTTTTCCAATTTTTTTATTAGTTCTTCAGCAACCTTTTCATTCCAAACAACCTGATTTTCATCCATTGCATTTCTCCTTTCAGGCGAAGTTTAATTTTATTCCATCACCTTTGTAAGGATACCAGTCAAAATACACGACTTTGAGTCGTACTAAAGATATATTGAGATTCTCTCAACATTCGGCAAACCTTTGATATCATACAATCCAACATCAAAATTGGTGCTTTCTTGCCATAAGCACAACCTGAAACCGAGTCTCATTCAGTACATATATCTTATTTCTTACAAAATTGCAAAAAGGCAAAATCTTGAAAAAAGGATTTGCCCTTATTAAAAAGCGGTATCACAGGTTCTGAACCCACTGTCAAAATGACGGATACATAGCAGAAATCGCAATGCCGAACAAAATAGTTGTTCAATTTCAATCAAACTCCCTCACTGGTAATTTGCCGGATATCTGAATGTGTTAAACTTCTGTAATTCAAATAAAATATTGACCTTTCATAACTCATTATATTATAAAACACTATTAACCGACCTGAACTTCCTGCATCTACTGATTTAAAGCTGATTTCTTTCGAAACTTATTGTCTGGATTCAAACTCTTTTCCTTATGCCAATATTCCATTGCCTATTCCTCTTAACCTCTAGATAGGTGATAGAATGAGTACAGAAGAATTTAGACGTAAGCTCACCGCTACCCTCGGTTCTGATGCAAAAGGTTACAGCCCACCTCATGGGTGATGGTGAGGAAGCGACCATCAGAACCTTAACATCCTACCGTAAGGAGGTGCACAATGGCCCTCAATGTTGAGCACAATTTGTTTAGTGCCAAACAGATCGATAACATCGCCATCGTCTCTTTTAAAAAAAATCTGATTCGACAGTTAACTAAAATTTATTTGAAGGAATTGTTGTTCGATTACCTTCATGAAGTGTCGGACGATAAGGGCATCAAGATTGTACTCATCCTTGGCTCTCCAGAAAAGATAAGAGGCAAAGAGCTAATTGAGTTTTACGGTGAACTATCTGGCCCAACATCACATATCTACGACATTGCGAGAATATACAATGCAATCAATCAATTGATTTTGATAATCCATGGTATAAACAAAATGGTTATTCATGCAGACAACGGTAAAGTTCTGTCGCTTTTTCTGAATATCAGCCTTGCTTGTGATT
This sequence comes from uncultured Nitrospinaceae bacterium, assembly GCA_964195835.1. GTDB lineage: Bacteria > Desulfobacterota > Desulfobacteria > Desulfobacterales > UBA11574 > UBA11574. The sequence continues at coordinate 9,074 of CAXMTB010000055.1, forward strand.
ACCGGATTATTGGAGACAATACCTTATTTCAATTCCCCACACTGGAGCTAGGACTGGTGCCCAAAGGAGGCGGGATCTTTTTTCTGACCAAAAAAATTGGAAGCTACAAAACTTGGGAACTATTGCTTTCGGGAAAAGACATAACTGCCCAGGAAGCTCTGGAAATGGGCCTTGTGGATAAAGTGGTTTCATCCGAGTCCCTATACGAGGCTGCTATCCAAGTCGCTCGAAATTTTGCTCGAAAACCCATGCACCTTATATCAAACGCTAAGAAACTGCTAAACTTCCCTTTAGATGACTTAAAGGGATTTCTTGAACGGGAAAACGAATTGCTATTGGAGAGCGTTCGGTCCGAAAAGTTTCGTAATCGATTGGACCAACAGCCATAGTTTTGAGAAATTCACTTTGTGTGAGAAAGATTGTAATCAGAGAAACACCTGCCGCATTCTTGTAATTAAACTATCCATAACGCAAAAAAGCCCCACAAGGATTTTTTTCCCCTGGGGGTTTCTTATTCTTTTATAAAATATAATTTTATTAGATAAAAATAGTCGGAAACGGGCGATGGACCCCATGAAAATCGGGCTTGTCAAAACCTGTGTTTTCTTGCCATAAGTACAACCTGAAACCGAGTCTCATTCAGTACATATATCCTATTTCTTACAAAATTGCAAAAAAGGCAAATTCCCAAAAAGGATTTGCCCTATTTAAAAACGATATCACAGATTTTTTACCAGCCCCAAAACTCAAGATATATTGCAGAAATCAAAAGTATGGATAATAAAAAAAGCAGAGCCATTGCTGACCCTGCTCTTGAGATTTGGCGAGGGGCGCTATTCATGTTATCTTGTATGAATTGTAGACAGACCAAGTGTTGACCAAAACGTGAAAATAGAATCAATCAAAATAGCGAAAATAGCGCTATCGATAAACAGATTAATATCTTCTTCATTCCATTTGCCGTGGGTCAGTCTCGCGAGCAACCTGCGATAACGGATAAATTAGGAAAGTGACGTCAAGGATTGTTATTATTAGACTTCTCTACGGTGAAGAGGGAAGAGATTCTATTCCCGCCATCAGCTTTGGCATTATACATGGCCTGATCGGCTTTTTGGATAAATGTTGATAGTTTTTCTTTTTTAAAATATTCAGTAACACCTACACTTACGGTTATGGTTACGGCTTTGCCGGGTTCAGGAAAAAAACTTTCTAATTCCACTGCAGTCCTTATCCTTTGGGCAACATTGTTTGCCTTTTGACCGTTTGTTTCTGGAAGGATAACGGTAAATTCCTCGCCGCCGTATCTATAAGCGGAATCTATTTTTCTGAGACAAGACTTAATAATCTGGCTGATCCTGACCAGCACCTTGTCGCCCTCAAGGTGTCCATATGAATCATTATATACCTTAAAATTGTCAACGTCCAAAAGCAAAAGTGCAAGTGGGTGGTTGTAACGGCTGCACCGACCAATCTCCATTTCAAGCTGATTATAAAAGTGTCTTGAATTATACAATTTTGTGAGACCATCTGTTATTGCAAGCTTTTCTAACTTGCCCAGCATCCGGATTCGTTCTTTGGCGAATTGCCGTTCTCTCAATACTCTTTTTAATCTTAGCAGCAGTTCTTCAAAACGAATGGGTTTAAATACAAGATCGCTGGCGCCCATGTTAATGACTTCTTCATAAGAATAGTCGTCAATGTAACCCGTCATGACAATGACATCGATATCATATTCTTGCTTTATTAAGTCAGTAAGATATAAACCATCCTTGCCGGGCAGGATGATGTCGGTTATAATGACACTCACACGATTCGATTTTAATAATTCGAGCGCTTCTTCAGCAGTGGACGCCGTTAAAGAATTGTATCCTGACTTCTGAATAAATTCGTGTACCGAATCTTTTATGTCAGCCTCGTCGTCGACCACTAAAATGTGTTCATCCATATCTCTTTTCCAGCCAATCTCATTTACCCCAGATTATGCGGCAACCGCTCCCAAAAAGCTGTCCCGCGTGCCTGAAGGTTCAATTTCCGAAATGTAAAAGTTTATAACCGAAATTATAAAAAGTACAGATACCTTGCCAAAACCAAAGGTCCAAGCACCTCAATTCCCAGTACATATATCCTATTTCTTACAAAATTGCAAAAAGGCAAACCCAGTAAAAAGGATTCGCCCTTATTGAAAAACGATATCACACGATTTTTATGAACGTGATATTTGCATTTTTATTGCAGAAATCAAAAGTGTGGATAATAAAAAAGCAGGGCCATTCCTGACCCTGCCAGTTTAAAATCTTTTTTATTATTTCGACATTCTTATTTTTTTTCTTCTATCGTTTCCGCTTCTCCTATCCTTGCCGGATCTACGCTCAGGGATATGCATTGTATAAAAGATTTCTCGCCGATCAACACCTAATCGTCTATCTCTATTATCAGACAATGTTTGGCTCATGCCCAACTATTTCTTAAACTTTTTTCGTCCAATCACAGCAAGACCAACCAAACCAGAGCCAAGCAGCAGAAGTGTAGCGGGCTCGGGGACCGCAGAAGCACCATCACCACCGACTTGTGGGTTTTTAACAAAGTCTGAAACGCTTGATGTGGTAGACTGGATTAACGGTTCATCATCCCCAGGGCAGCCTACAATTCCAAAAAACATAACCACAACACATAAAAACATAAGTAATTTTTTCATCTTATCACCTCTATAAAAAGAAAATAGGCCAAACTAAACCTGATGCGATCTTAACGATGTCACACTCGGTAGCTCGGCTATCATTTCAAATAGAGATATAACTTAAGTGAGGATCCGCACGAACAATAAGACCCGTAGCTTTCCGTCACCCGATTTCTCGGATTTTGGCTTTTTCATGGACGGTAAAAACAACAATTAACCACTTTTATATGCAAAAATCATACAAATTTAGGTGATCTTGAAGTTCGATAGGATTATCATGCAGTTACATAAATTAGCTGAAAAATAGACATGAAAAATCAAAGAAAAAACTATGTAATTGTGGGGCAAATTGCCTAAAATTTATTACATTATTTACATAGTATTTCTGAATAATTCAAATGGCTATATGTCGCATTGTGGCGATAATGGGTTGAGTGTATCGATGAAAAGGAAGGGTGAGCTACATTACAGATACCTTGCCAGTACAACAGGTTCAAGCATGTCAATTTCCATTACATAGATCCTATTTCTTACATAAATGCAAAAAAAGGGAAACCCGGTGAAAAGGATTTGCCCTTATTAAAAAGCGGTATCACAGGTTCTGAACCCACTGTCAAAATGACGGATACATAGCGAGACTGTCGAAAAAGCCCAAATTTGGCCATTTTAGCAATTTCGAATGCAATTTTAACACCTTCGACGCTCTTGGCAATTTTAATTGCACGATTTTTTTGATCTGCTGTATCATATTCTCCAACAAGATACACGTGCCCATGATAACATCCCGTAGAAATATCAAGAGATCTAATTTTATCATCATCGTAAAATTACTTTACTATCGTACCCTTAATTGTTGTATCACTGGCAATGGTGCTCATGTTACGCTCATCCATTGCTGTGGAATAAATTGTTCCACATCCGGTAACAGCTAATAAAAAGATAAAAAATTGAACAATAATAATCTTTTTCATATGCCCTCCTGTTGATATCCCCGTCTAAATTTATATGCCCAATAAACCTGTAAACCCATAAAGCGTTTTAAAAATTGCATAATTTTTCTAATTGATCAGGGGTGCTCAGGAAGTCCTCCATGCTGATGATGCGTTCCATGGCCGTGACCGGCCTTCTCCCCAGACTCGTTGTGCTGCTCATCGCGTTGGTCTGCCTCTTTTACTATGGCTTTGTATTGATCGGGCTGTAAGGTGGACAACCGATCGATAAAAGCCACAATGTCCCAGATTTCTTGGTCGCTGTGAGTGACACCGAAAGAGGGCATCCCCGTCATTTTCAGGCCGTTCTTGATGATCCAGAAGATCTCCGAGTCATTCATTTCCTGGTGCAAGTCAGAGGAAGCCAAATCCAGCGGACTGGGGTAAAGCCCTTGGGCAAATTCACTGGAGGCGATACCGGGAGCGCCATGGCAGAGACGACATGTGTCCCGGAAGTGATGGAATCCAGCATCTTCCATTTTGGGATCGTTCAGCGACAGAGCGACAATACCTTTGCTATGATATGAAATCGACTGATCACGTGCTTTTTCCAAGATATCGAATGTAATGGACCAATGAGGCACCATGGCGGAAACATTGTAAATACCTGATAACACAAAGGCTGTAATCCCTCCTGTGATCACGACGATGGCCAAAATAAAACCTGCGAATACTTTCACTATTCTCCCTCCGTGTTACTATCTGTTCTAAGTTACCGTGGCATTACGCTGATAGTCAATAGCAACGGTCAAAGTGATAAAGAGCAGGTGTTCTAACGAGCCTCTGGCCATGTCTTTGGGTAATATATCCTCTGGCATTTTAACTCTTCCAAAAATACCTGTAGTGAAAAACTTCCGGTGAAGCAATTCCGCAAGTTTTTTTACCTCACTTTGACTCTATGGTTAAGGAATTGTCTTTCATATTTATTTTCATCTGCGGAATGTATTTCTTCGGTGCTTGATGTGTGGTAAGTGCAGACCAGCGTTTGCGGTTTTTATCAGTCCGCAGTCGGGAAAAACTTCTAAGGTATTGGGCAAGAGGCATTCAATCTCCCGGTTCTTAAAATGCTTGCTGTATTTTATCTTTAATCAAGGATCAAGGTTTGACCCCCCAACTATTGACATGAGTCAAGAGCAGACTTGACCCCAAGACCTTTTTTATTACGCAAGTATTACGCAAGGATCAAGGTTTGTCCCCACTCACGCTTCAATCACTCTTGGACTTGCCTTTTCGTTCCCTTTGCCTGTGCCTCTCTCTTTCTCTGGTTTTCTCTTGCTCCTTTTCCTGTAACATTTCGCCTTTCTCATTTTCTTTCTGAAATTCTTTTTCGTCGGTTAATCCGGAAGGCTTCCAGTCCTCGTCCTTTTTCTCAATGCCGGGAGGAACATCCGAATTCCAGCCTTTTTTTTTACCCTGGCTCCAACCATGGGGACTGCTGCTTCCATAGCCTTTTCCCCCACCTTTTGCAAAAACAAATGTTGCGCTAAGACTACAGCTCAGAAAAAAAACGACAATCCAAAGCAAAATCAATCGATTTTTCAGCATTTTCTTTCCTTCTTTTTTATATTCACTTTTCACTATTCAAGATTTGACAACAGATTCCCATTCAACAGAAATGCCAAGGAGGTTTCAGGAAGCTATTTACTTGTTTATAGACGCCCCCTAATTCCTACGTAACCTCTATTGACGCAAAAAAAGAAACGCGTAAATTCAACCCCGCCCCTCTTTTATTGCAGTTTGAAAGCGGAGCAACTTATATTGAAAAGACGTCTTAAACAGCTCTTTTTGACCCCAAAAAGGCGGGTTTAAGAGCGTTTCAAGCCTATTTTTTAACCTCTTTACCAATTATTATATATGGTTACCGCGGTCCGACCCCAGCCAAGTGAATCCTACTTCCCTCGTCCCCCATTTCCCGATTTGCTACCTCATATCAGCCCCAACTTTAGCGCAAGAGAGAACCCGAGTTTTTCATACCACTTCAGCCGCCAATAATCTCCAGCGTTTTCGAGACTGTCGAGTGTCGTGATCATATCGGTGGCGTACTCACTCATATGCGAGAAGTAGTTCGGCTCCCTTCGGTTCGTGAAGTACGGACCGGAAAAGAGACGCATCAAATCGCTCAGTGCAATAATCCCGCCTTTTTTCTTTTCCTGGAACCCCTCCCAATTGCGAAGATGTTCTTCCGACCGGAAGAAATTCATCGTACTTCAGGCGTAGGGGATGTTGATCATCCATTTTCCAAAAGGGACGGAAACATGGCCGATCAACCCTTCCGGATCCTCCGACTCGATTTTACCGTCCTTCACCTTGACTCTTATGGGCTCTCTGCAATCGAGGCATACCGAATCTATTTGTATTGTCTTCCCCGGAAATAGCCAGCAGACTGCTAGCGATTCAAATGCTCACTGACCGAACCATTTCTGCTCATCCTCAATCGTCAGGCGATAATTGTTCGAGGAATTGCTGAAAGGGGCGAATGATTCGATGTTGTCGGTTTTCGGATAGAACCAACCCGGAAAACCGCGGGTAGAGAAGAGCTTACGGAGAACCTCTCGCCCTTCCGAGGGTGATACTCCCAATTCGGCTGCGATCTCTGTGTAGTTCGGAGCCTGTCCGGTGGCAATCATTCGCTCGATGATGATGTGAAACGTCTTGGCCAAATGTTTTGATTTAGGCATGCTTGAACCTCCATTGATAACTAGTACATGCGACCTAAAAATATGGGCAAACATATACAATTATGGATGCGTGAGCACATCTTGCCATTTATATGAACCATAACCGCTGTTGTGATATCTAATCGTTATATCATCCTTGCCATTTCTTTCGAAATATTGAGACTATAGCACGGAATTGGATCTTTTAAAAACGTTTGTTTTTGCTAAGTATCTCAATATCAATTTAATTACAGATATCGCCAAAAGCAGTCTAAACAAATCGCTTTTTTTAATCCAATTAAATTCTACGTTTGCCCCTGACATCCTCTTTTAATCAAGGATCAAGATGTGACCACAATCCTTTCTCATTAAAGGTTGCCTAAACGACCGGAAAAAGGTATTTGAAATCTGAAACCCTCTCTTATTTCTATGCTTGATTTGTCCAAAACCTTTTGAAGACATACAGACAAGAGGCGTGTGTTTCATAGCAGAAATCGCCACAATTACCGTTTTGTGATATGGTATTATGATATCACAAAAACAAAAAAATCAGGGCACTGATAGCTTTTTTTCTTTAAAGGTATCTGTAATTGATTATATTTGCAATTTTGGAGATGTACGAAACCGCTTCGCGGTAAAGGAGATTGGCAACTATGAAGAGCGACCAAACTTTTGATAAACAGATGGTTGTATTGGAACTTGATGGTGCAGTGGTTCATGACCACACACCTTCCGAACTCATCCGCTTGGGGTTTCCCCTTCAGCCGGAACGGTATGAACAGGCATTTGACCTATTTCAAAGGGAAAGCACCGGAAATGTGAAACCGGAAGAAGCCCTACTTCAATATGCTACTATGACTCGTGGTATTACACTGCGTAGGGTCATAGAGTATGCCACGTTCAAAATGCGCTTCATAAACGGTTTTGATACCTTCATTGAAAGACTCTACCAAAAGAACGTACCATTATTATTGGTATCGTCCAGTTTTAGTATCATCACGGAAGCGATTCGCCAACTATATGGCCCTGATCGCTTTCAGGCTGTTTTGGCCAACTCACTTACCTTCGGCCTTGAAAAAGACCTTGAAGCCGTCATCTCTGAGGAAAAACTTATAGCTCTTGTTCAAAGGTATTTCCATCGGGCAAAAGAGCATCAGGCTTACGATAAAATAGCAGCAACGGGTGAATGTAACTCCATAACCTCCGATTTCTTACAAAAGGCAAACTTCTTTGCCGAGCAGGCCGCCGGGCTGAATATTCCATTTGAAGCCGTAAACTATGTTTGTTCCAGCTTCAAAGACCGTGAAACCCTCATGGCAGTTGTCCGGTCTGGGGGTAGAGTTATTGCTTTCAATTTTGAAGAATCTTTAGAAACTATAATCAAGGAATGTCAGAAAAACAACCATGCTAAAGATACAATCAAATGGACTACTCCCAAAAGCCGTCGGGCCAACCTGCGCAGTGTGTTCGAGACTTTATTCCCAGATGGCTGACCCTAAGCTATCCTGACACATCACACTTAATAGACTCTCATTTAAGGAGTAAATGTTACGTATTATGAGTTTTTAAATCAGTTAGCCTAACTCTTGAAATATTAAAATAAGCGATTAAATAAAATGTGAGATTCGAGCAATATTCATCAATCGAAATAAATAAGGCGGATACTATATATTGTGTCCGCCTTTCAGTCTTCAAACTTTTAAAAATTGAGAATAACCGATAACAATCGAGCGTGTAAAAAACTTTGATACCTTGATAATATCTCAATATCAATTTAATTTCAGGTATCTCAATATCGCTTTTTTATCAAAGTAAATGCTGCGTCTTCCCCTGACATCCTCTTTTAATCA
>CAXMTB010000056.1:0-17125 GCA_964195835.1 uncultured Nitrospinaceae bacterium
ATATTTTCAAAAGCAAAATTTGAGTTAATAATTACAAAAGAAAGTGGGACAAAATGAGCAACGAGATGGAATGCATGTGCCTGGAATGTGGTATGTCGATCCATATGTCTGAAGATCTCATTTCCATGGATCCTTCTGATTCCGCTTCGAAACTTTTAGACAGTCTATTGGTTTGTGAAAACTGTGGGGGGCAGCTTAAATTGGTGGGCAAAGCAGGCGACGAGCTGTTTTATCGCCTCAAGTGATTGGATATTGCCGGGTCTTCCCGTATTTCTCATGGAAAATTCGCCTTAGAAGTAAAAATGGAAAATATCCGCCTCCTCATCTTCATGGACAAGCCTGAGCGGAGCGACTTCCATTTTGCAGCGGTAGTTCGGGGATGTTCCGTATAATCGGCAAATCAATGGTCGGACAGGGTGAATTGTGCAGCCTGATTCATTTAAGTACGGACAGGTGTTTCCATGCGCTTTTCCAGGTTTCATGGCGTTTTTCTTAAGAAATACCTTTAGCCGTTCGTCTTCAATCCTGGTTTTTGAGGGCACACCAAAGTTCTGGTAGCATTCATGGCACCCTTTGGTACACATAAAGTTCGGGATGAGATTATAAATGTCTTCGATATCCATCAACTACCTCTCAGCACATGTATTCTTAAATACGATAACGTATTTATAACTTGGTTTATTCATTATATGCACGCAAAAGTGTAAAGTGCCTAAAGTGAACTAAAGTGCCTAAAGTTTGGGAATTATTACACAATTACATTTTAATGGCAGCGCGTTAGCGCTACCTCAACTTTAGGCACTTTAGTTCACTTCAAATTTTAGGCATTTGTGAGAAACCTTCGGTAACATTTCCATTGGTAAGGGTTGTAACGAGTATCTTATTTGCTTATTAGCAGCTCCCTGACTGCTTATTTATATGGCGCGGGATGCCAAAAAATGTCAACTGAAAAAATGGTGATATCCGTAAATCAGCCTTATTTTTTCCCCTTTGTCGGTTTCTTTTACAAAGCATATCTTTCTGATAATTTTGTAATTTTGGATGACGTTCAGTTTCCAAGGGGAACCACATGGATTACCAGAAACAGATTAAAAAATGCCCAGGGAAGCCTGTGGATGACCGTGCCTGTGATAAAGAAAGGTTTGGGACTTCAAAAAATCAATGCCGTCAGGATATACCATGACGGCCGATGGGCTAAAAAACATTTGCAAAGCTTGAAAAATGCGTATGTCAGAGCGCCATATTTCAGGGAACATCTCAATTTTTTAGAAGATCTTTTTTCAACGAAATCTGAAAAACTCATTCACTTAAACCTGAAGATTATCCGTTATCTGATGCAACAACTTCAAGTTGACACAAATGTCATCTTATCGTCCGAACTCGGGATTCATACGAAAGGGGATAAACTTCTTTTAGAGATCTGCAGAAAATTGGGAGCTTCGCAATTTCTGGTGCAAAAGGCTGCGAGAAAATATATTAATTCTGATCGCTTATCAGCAGCAGGGATCAAACTCAGCGATTTTAGACCACCATCACCGGTTTACCCGCAACTCTGGGGAGACTTCATCCCCAATCTTTCCGCACTCGATCTTATTTTAAATTGCGGGCCCAAAGCACATGATATCATGATCAACGGTTTATCCGGATCGAGTGAATACAGATGAAATTAAACAAGACAACCCCATTTCATAAAGTGGCTCTCATTTCAGCACCTTGGCCGCTTTACAACAGACCTTCGATTCAAATCGGGACATTGAAAGCGAATCTAATAAAAAAGTTTCCGGAACTAAAAGTTGATGCACATCACTTCTATTTAAAGGTAGCCGACGCCATCGGATACAGGCCCTATCAAGCCATATCCGAAAGAACATGGCTGGCTGAAACCGTTTACGCTGCACTGTTATATCCTGAAAGGTTGGAGCGCATTAAAAAAGTTTTTTATAAAAAGGCCAGGGGTAAACCTTTGCTGCGGGACATTGGTTTTGATTCCCTAACGAGACAGGTTCAGGAGGTCTCAGAAAAATTTATCCAAAGCGTTGACTGGCGAGGATATGCTTTGGTCGGTTTTTCGATATGTCTATGTCAGTTAACGGCCTCTCTTTATTTTATAAAGAAGATTAAAGAACGTTTTCCAACCCTTTTCATCGTTGTGGGCGGGTCGATGTTCACCGGAGAAGCCACCCGAAATATATTTAACGTATTTCCGGAAATCGATATTGTAGTAAACGGCGAGGGCGAGATCCCTTTAAGCCGATTGGTTTCTTACCTTACAGATTTTGAGGGGAAAAAAAGAATACCTTCCGTAAAAGGGATCGTCATGCCGGAAACCGCTGAAACAGAGACTCCGATTTCTTTTAATCAGATGAAAGATTTGTCCAATCTTAACCCCCCGGATTACAGCGATTACTTTGAGCTTTTGACATCATTGGGTCCTGAAAAAAACTTTTTTCCCACACTGCCCATGGAGATATCCAGGGGATGCTGGTGGCAAAATAAAAACAAAGGCCGGAAATCTAAAGGATGTGCTTTTTGTAATCTCAACCTGCAGTGGGACGGATACCGGGCAAAACGACCCGAACAGGTGGTTTCAGAAATTGATGATCTTACCGCAACATACAAAACACTTTCCGTTGCATTTGCGGATAATTTGCTGCCGTTGAAAACCTCTCGGGCCATTTTCAAACAGATTAAAACATTAAAAAAAGACGTCCGCCTGTTTGGAGAGATCCGGGCCACGACGCCTTTACGAGATCTTTGCGAGATGCATGCAGCCGGCATGAAGGAGGTTCAGATCGGCATCGAAGCATTAAGCACTCGTCTTCTTAAGAAACTGAACAAAGGGACAACAGCAATCCAGAATATCGAAATCATGAAACACTGTGAAATGTTAGGGATTCAAAATTCTTCGAACCTTATTGTCCATTTTCCGGGCAGTGATGAGGAAGATGTGGCCGAGACACTTCAAAATATTGAATTTACCTTTTCGTTTAGACCGCTTCGGATGGTTCAGTTCTGGCTCGGTCTCGGGAGTCCTGTGTGGCAGGATCCGAAAACTTTTGGTATCAAGACTGTGTTTAACCACAAAAATTACGCCGGTATTTTCCCGCCGGAGGTTGTTGAATCGATGCAGTTTACCATACAGGCTTATAGAGGAGACCTTGGGAATCAGAAGAGGCTCTGGCAACCGGTTAAAAAAAAGCTGGAAGCCTGGGAAAAGGCGTATGCCAAACTTCATCAAGGGCCAAAACATGAGAACATTTTAAGTTTCCGGGATGGCAGAAGCTTTTTGATCATACGCCAGAGAAGGCATGATGGCGAACCCTTGACACACCGTTTGGAAGGAACAAGCAGAGCCATCTATCTTTATTGTCAAAAACATCGTGCATTAAAAAGAATCATTGACCGTTTTCCCTCTATACCCTCAGACAGGATCGAACCGTTTTTAAAGATGATGGTGGACAAAAAGCTGATGTTCAGAGAAAACCATCGATATCTGAGTTTGGCGGTGCCTGAGAGACCGAACACCCTAAAAATTTGACAGCGGTGTTGTTTCGTATGATCTAAAATGTTATATAATCTTTCTTTCGTAAATATTTGAAACAGATTCGATAAGAATTATAAAGGAGATATTGATGGGGATGCTTGGTAAAATCGTCGGAGGAACCATCGGCTTCGCCATGGCCGGTCCTTTAGGTGCAATTGCAGGTGCAGCGCTGGGTCATGCCTTTGATGCCAACGCTCAGACAGTTTACATTGACCAACGAGCCCGTCTATCAGTCGGAGAAGAAGCCCAATTTACCTTTTTCGTTGCAGCGTTTTCAATGCTTGCAAAACTCACCAAAGCAGACGGTCAGGTATCCAGAGAAGAGATAGACGCAGTTGAAAAATTCATGATATACGATTTGAATCTGAATCCTGAAAGCAAAAGCCTTGCAACCAATATTTTTCATACAGCCATTGAATCTCCGGCCAACTTCGATGATTTTGCCACCCAGTTTTACAGCCAGTTTCGGGAACAGTACCAGATGCTCGACCTGATGATCGATATATTGCTCCGAGTTTCCGTGGCCGACGGTGCGCTAAGTCCGACTGAAGAAAAACTCATTTTGTCTGCCGTGAGCATATTCAATTTCGATGATGAAAAATACAGAAGATTCAAGTCGAAATATATACAGGATGTTGATAAGTATTATGCGATTCTCGGATGTAGCAGTAATGATTCAAATGAACATATAAAGAAACAATACCGGAACCTTGTATCAGATTATCATCCTGACAAGATTGCATCAAAGGGTCTTCCTGAAGAGTTTACAAAATTTGCAAATGACAAATTTCGTGAAATTCAGGAAGCCTATGAAACTATAAAGAAGGAAAGAAACATTAGGTAGTGTCCATCCATAAATGGCCATTTTTGTCCTGATCGGCGTTCTCCGCGGGTTTCCGGCTGCGGCGTACAGACGTACGCCTCACCGCAAACCCTTGTGCGGCCTTGATCAGAACAAAAATTGCTCATTTCTGAATTGGACACCCATTGTGTTCATTTTATAATCATGGATGGACACTAGATAAGCATAAAGAGAAAAGATATGAAAAACGGATTGATACATATCCCGACAAAGTATGGAATAACCCGTCGAAAGTTTCTGTGGGTCACTTCAGCGTCTGCAGCAGGGTTTTTGCTTGGCTGTGCGGCTAATCCTGTTACCGGAAAATCTCAACTCATGCTGGTATCTGAAGATCAGGAAATAGAGATAGACAGACAATACTCTCCCTATCAATTTTCTACTGATTATGGCCTGATTCAGGATAAAATCCTGAACAATTATATCAATCAGACCGGCAAAAAAATTTCTGGGCTGACCCATCGACCCCATATGCCGTATTCGTTTCAGGGGGTTAACGCGGCCTACGTAAATGCTTATGCTTTTCCCGGCGGCAGCATCGCTGCAACCCGGGGAATCCTTATCGAACTTAGAAATGAGGCGGAACTTTCAGCGCTCTTAGGACATGAGATAGGACATGTCAACGCACGCCACACTGCTGCACAAATGTCAAAAAGTGGACTCACAAACACCTTGATCGGCGGAATTGCCACTATTGCGGGGACCCAAGTTCCCGGCCTTGGCAGCCTGGCGTCTCAACTGGGAATGTTTACTGCTGGTGCATTTCTTGCGCATTACAGTCGTGACAATGAACGTCAGGCAGATGCGCTGGGATTGGAATATATGGTTAAAGCCGGCTATAACCCCAACGGGTTCGTGGGGTTGATGGATATGCTAAGAAGCACGTCAAAACATGAACCCAGTGCCATAGAACTGATGTTTTCAACGCATCCCATGAGCGATGAACGTTACAGTAGTGCCGTTAAAACCGTTCAAACAAAATACCGACATGCTCAAAACCTTCCCTTTTACCGCGAACGTTACATGGATCACACAACAAAACTTCGGGCAATGAAAGAGGCCATCCAAGCCATACAAAAGGGTGAACGCGCTATGGCCGGGGAAAAATATGATGAGGCCGAAACCTATTTTAAGAAAGCATTGAAGCAGGCACCGGACGATTATGCCGGACTTGTCATGATGACCAAATGCCAAATGGTCCGGGAAAAGTATTCAGAAGCAGACCGATTTGTCAAAAAAGCCAAAAATGTATATCCGCAAGAGGCTCAAGCCTACTATCTTGCCGGATTTGTCAACATGAATCAAAAACAGTATGATTCAGCCTATGAAGATTTTAAAACGTATGAAAAAATATTGCCCGGAAATCCGAATATTACATTTTATCAGGGGCTGTCGTTAGAAAAGATGAATCGAGTTTCAGAATCAGCCGATAAGTATTATCGATACATCAAGGTCGTCAATCAAGGAGAGAAGGCACAATACGCATATCAGCGGCTGGTCCAATGGGGATATATCAAAAAATAAGGATCATCTTCTATAGATTTGGTGATCCTAAAAGGATTCAAGGATTCAAGGGGTCAAGGGGCCAAGGGACCAAGTGAAATACTAAAAAATTATAAAGAAATGAAAAGCCCTTCAGGACTTCAGAAGACTATCGATGAAGTTAAAAGGATGCGAATGCCCTGATAAAATAATTAGAAAACAAACACTCGAACACTCGAACCCTTGAATCCCTGAATCCTTGAACCCTTTCTCTAAACTAATCGGGAAAAGAACCAGAAAATATATATTCATTTTATGACCAGACACTTAAAACATAACAATAGATCCGGTTCAGATTACTGGAAAAATAACAGATGCCTGTCATGCGGTACTACTGAAGATATCGGTAAGCGAAGGTATTGCTCTATCGGCTGCCGTCAAAAATTGCGATATACGCTTGATATGAGAACAGGATTACTCAAAGCACTAAATACACGCTATGGGTCGTTTTATTTTACAGACGTGTTAATTGTAATGGATGTTCTTCCCTATGATACCAAAGAAATCTTAAGCTTCATCTATCCGCGTTCTTCAGGCAAAAAGCCTGCCGAAGATTACAGCAGTATGTCGGATATACTGGGGAATGAATGGTGGGCAGAGAAAAAAAGGACGAATCGACACTACCTGGCTACGAGGTATCTATTTGAAAAAGCCAAACGTCAAAAGATATTAAATCGTCCAGTCATACCAGTGGAGTTTAAGATCCCCGTCATAAAAGAATCGTCGTTAACATGCCTTAAGCTTGGCAAATCACAGTTGAATTCTCCTGAACTGGAAAAAATCATTAAAAGTGCCTACCGGCTGCAGGCAAAGAAACACCATCCCGATTTAGGTGGAGATACCGATACATTCAGAAAAATTCACCAGGCATACCTGGATCTCATCCGGTGGGCGGAAAATCCTTCCTTTCGGAGACGCCGCGGGTTTCCGGACAAATGGTTTTATGATGCCAATCAGAACAGATGGTTACAACCGACACCCTATCTGAAAATATAAACGATAAAAGCCACAACTTAAGTTTCGCACCCGAATATGGCTGAAAAGCCTTTGAACTATCAGGCCGAAATAACACCTTGAGTTTGGTTTTATTAGTCCTTGAAAACCTGGTCCTCTGGGCCTTGCCTGTCCCGTATTGCGGGAGTCAGAGTTCTCCGGCTCTGCGCTTTATTGGCGTTGCTGAAAATTAAGGGTGCGAAACTTGAGGCCTTATTAACTACCTTGAGTTTGGTTTTATAACTTGTATCGTTCCGCAATAATGCGTTCAACCTCCTCTTCCGTCGGCATGGTATCCCGGTAACCAGCCAAGCATTGGTTACGAATCCACCTGAAAAGGGATACCGTCTCATTTACTTCAATCAGCTCGGGAATGACATCCTCATCTTGAGACAGGATATGTCGACTATACTGGCCCAGCATGCCGACCACATCGTGGAAGGTCGCCGGTTCTCTTTTAATTCCCTTTTTAAAGGATTTTCCTTTAGACGGATATATCTTGTCCGGATCAGGATTGGCGGAGATATCGAGTTTTTGAAACGGTCTTCTCACCTGGATCTGCCAGTTTCTGGCCTCGTTCATCATCCTGGATACCAATGGGCCCGCCCAGTCATGGCTCTGTTGACCCTGTGAGCAGTAAGAGAAAAATTCCACCACCGATGGACCGCAGTAGGCGATAGCCTCTTTCAGTATTTTAATGGCGTAAAAGGGGTTGTCCACGGTAAGTTTGGCCGAATAGACATGGGATATGGCCGTTGCCTGACTGACGATACGTCGATGCAGATTCGTTTTGCCGGCAAATTTTTCTCCGATGGGTGAGGTCGAACGGTCACACCCAAAGCGTGTGGCACCGGATTTCTGCGCACCGGTATTCATGTAGCCCTCGTTGTTGTAAATTACCCATGTGATATCATAGTTCTCTCCCAGGGCATAATTGAAGGGCCCGTTACCGATGTCGTAAATGGCGCCGTCACCGGCAAACACAATGATTTTGGTCAACACATCGTTGAAGCCGTTGGCGTATGCCTGATCCAAAGCAAACTTGGCTCCCAGGGCCGCAGCCGACGCGGTGCCGAAACCGTAGTGGCCTGCCTGGTAAATCCGGGCGTTGAAAGGATTGACCAGTTCCGAGACCTCATTGCAGCCAGTGGCATTGATGGTGTAAATGGTAAATCCGCGATCGATCATATGCTCGATGGCCCGCCGGTTCTTATCCGAGAGAACATGGAGTCCCTGGTAAAACGTTTCGATCCCTTTGGGGCTGTTGCGCAAACTTTCCAGGGCATAGAAGGTCAAAAGGTTGATGGTTCCTTCACCACAGCCGGGACAAAGGGTGTGCTTACCAGGATATAGTTTTGATAAGACAAAAAGTACCTGGTGGTTGAGTGGCATCCGGTCTACATACTGGGCCGCATCATAGGTATTGTCCAGATAATGGAACGCTTCGGGGAAAAAATCCGCTTCAGTTATCTGTGTCTTGTCAACCATTTTAAAGGCGTCCGCCGGACAGACCTGAGCACAGACCCCGCAGCCTTTGCATCGATCGACAACTGCATTTATGTTTAAGGCAAAACGCTTCCAGGGAATTCCCTTGGGAGGTTTTTTGAAGACTTTAAAGTAGGCAGCCGCTCCCTTGGGAACAGGCTTGTCCGTGATCGTGGAATGAAGTGCCGAATCCGGACACGACGCCGCGCACATGCCGCAGGCGATACATTTGGTGGCATCCCAGATCGGAAGCTGGGAACCGATGAAGCTCACATCCTTATATTGACTGGTGCCGGATGGTACCACGGGAATAAACCGGTCCCAGGGAACCTTTTTCCCCTCCATAATCGGTTTAACCATTTCTTGACTAAAGGTTTCCTGAAAATCTTCTATCAGATTAACCGGTTTAATGGTCCCCATTTCGTCCTTTTCGGTCATGGTAACCGGAAGACCGGCGGCACCCGGAGCCTGGCCGAAATCTTCGGGCTCAATCGCCGCTGATGGACCCTGACTCTCGGATACTGCAGCAAACGCACAGATTCCCTCGATGGGGTCGGTTGAAGCCTTCTCAACACCTTCCCTTAACAGGGCAACATTGGAATCGATAATCTCAAGTCCTTTTTTGGCCCCCAGCTTTTCTTTCATGATGATAGCAAATCTCTCTTCAAAAGCCTCGGGCGAAAAAATTCCCGTCTCTTTATTGATAAGCCCCAGCATCACTGCGCCGGGCAAATTTTTCTGAAGATGCTTCAAGGCGGCCAGGGTGGCGTCCACAGCGAGCACCTTGATGTTTCTGTCGGCAATACGCTGACGTATTTCAACTGGAAAAGTCTTGAGGATCTCATCTGCGGTTCTGGAGCTGTTGATCACCAGGAGTCCGTTCTGGTTCAGTCCTCCGACGTAGTCTCTTAAAATTTCGCCGGATAGAAACTTTTCATTGAAAAAGGCCAACACATCATGTTCGGTGAGTTCAGAGGCATTTCGAATTGGACTGGCACTGATTCGAAGATTCATAAATACCGGAGCACCCTTTCTGGCTGCACCGTAACGGGCGCCGGACTCGATATATCGCCGGCCGTCGCAGCTTTCTTCAGCATAAATCACCGCAGCGGTTTCCAGGGCGGTTTTAACGCCTTCAGCACCGATACCGATAAAGGTTAGGCCCAGCTCCCGGTCTTTATAATCCGGAAGTTGTGCAGGTTCCAGGGTGTAGGGGCCTTCGATGCCGGAATAAAAGTCCCGGATAAAATCGTCCCGCTTGCTATCCAAACAGGCCCGCATGTTCTCAACGACCGCAGCGGCATCGTACTTGTTGAAATCTTTGCTGCCCAGACCGTAAACCCCATGCAAAAGGGTGGGCATATCGTCCCGGGCGTATAGTTTGTGCTCATCCTTGCCCTCGTGATAAGCTCTTTGAGACAGTTGCAGCGCCACCTGCAAATCGGCCAGAAGAAGCTGATTGTGAACCATGCCGGTTCGTTCCATTACAGTAATGACCTTGGCGTTGCGAACACCATAGGCGATTTCCTCATAACAGGGCGGGTTGAACAACACCGGCCGCACGACCCCTATTTTCAACCCTTGCACATCCCGATAGTAATCAATCACATCCTTGAGAACACCGGCCGCCGACCCCAGAACAACGACGACCATTTCGGCATCTTCGGTGCGGTAGCATTCAACAACCTTGTGGTTGGTACCTAAAATCTGGTTCATCACGTTCATGGCAGCGATAACACCCCGCTTGACAAAACGGTAGGCAAGATCCTGGGCCACCTGACCTTCCATGGTCAGGTCGGTATCGGTAAAAGTTCCGGTGAGGTATCTCTGTTCAAAGTCGGGCTGATAAAGCCGGTTCGGCGGCCCGACAAAATACTTCAGAAAGTCGTCTGAAAGAAGTTTTATGTTTTCAAGGGCATGGGATTTGATAAATCCGTCACCGATAACCATAAACGGCAGCATGACCTGACGCAGCTCGGCGGTTTTAAAGGCTATCGGCAGCAAATCATGGATTTCTTGATTATTTTCAGAAACAAGCTGAATCCAGCCGGTATTGCGAACACCGTAAAAATCGTTGTGGCCGCAGTGAATGCTCAACGATCCCTTATTTACCTCCCGGGCCATCACCGTCATAATTGCCGGCAGTCGTTTGCCCGCCACTGAATAGAGGTTTTTGGTCTTTAACACCAGCCCCTGGGAAGAGGTGTTGTCCACATACCTCCCCCCCTGACACGCCATGGCCTCCACCGCCGCAATGGCCGAAAGCTCATCACTGGGCTGAAAATACATCAGCTCGGTGCCGAACAGATTTTTTTGTCCATGGGCGGCAGCCTTGGCAAAATCCTCGGCAATGGGGGTAGATGGTGTTATGGGATAACCGCAGAGTCCGTCCACCAGACGGGTTAGGATGGAAAGCGCGGCGTGATTGCCGTCCAGGATGGCTTCTTTACGCTCTCGAGCAGCGTTCAATTTGTCTTCTGGAATGTCAGCAAGGTCAAACTTAAAAAGCTTTTTGGCGTCGAAACGCTCCCACTCTTTTTTCCAGTTTAGTTGAAGGCTCTTCCATTTTCCTCTTTTCCTCTGGTAGGGAAGCACCTCCATGAGGGTATCTAAATCTATTTTTGGGGCCATTGGTCGTTTCTCCTTATGAATTATAACATTAAGACAAATCAAGATTATTGGAACAGGTTAGAACATTTCCTTAACCTTAATTGGAAGATATGGCTTCGAAGAAAGGATATAATTCCTTTTGGGCCAAGCATCAAACAAGAGGCTTTCCTTATGGGAAAGTCTTCTGACATTAGCTTGGATGAAACTAATGAAGACTTAAAATTATTGTAAAATTAGGAATATGTCAAGGGGTATTGCCGGATTGTCATCAAATGTTCAATGAATACAAAGGCTTTATTAGATAAAAATAACAAAAAATCCTCCCCGGAAAGGTTTGAAATGACTTCTAAACGCGCTGTTGCCCAAACCACTTTTCGTTGGCCCTGAGATTAGCGCTCAAAAAGGTTTTTGTTTGGGCAACAATCCATAAATATATGAAACAGGAAAATTGTATTGAAAATCGAGCTGTTCTTCTATAATAATACTATAGTTTCGTATGCTAATCTGGAAATTAAATGTACGAAACTTAAGTACTATTGTTATTCATCAACCCATTATGTTTATCATTCGATAATGAATCTCGATGTCAAAATTCCCCATCTGCTGAAAGAAGGTACGACACGAAAATACGAAGCATTCCGTGCTGTAGCAAAAGATGCAGATGTATCCCTGCCCGATGATTCTGAATTCATTAATGCTCTAAAAAGAGTTTTCACCTTTAGTGATTTTGTATTCAAAAGCTGTACGCGCGATCCTGAGTTCTTTAAAGATTTGTATGAAAGCGGGGATCTTCAAAGAACATTTGGAACAGGCGAATTTCGTGAAAAACTGATATCCTATTTGATTGATGTTAAAGACGGTGCACAGCTTTCAAGGCAGCTTCGCCGGTTTAGACGGTATCACATGGTCCGGATCGCCTGGCGAGACCTGGCCGGCTGGGCAAATCTTTCGGAAACCATGGACGATCTCTCGGCCTTGGCCGATGCATGCATCGATCAGGCAGTGTTTCTTCTTTATCAATGGCAATGTTTAAAATACGGCATTCCAACTGCACACGACGGATCTCATCAACGGCTGGTCGTTTTGGGAATGGGTAAGCTTGGCGGGCAGGAGTTAAACTTTTCTTCGGATGTTGACTTGATTTTCGCTTACCCTGAACCCGGAATAACCCAAGGGGGTTTGGAATCGATAAACAACGAAGAGTTTTTTGTTCGCCTTTGTCGTCAATTAATAAAAATCATCGGCGCCAATACCCCTGACGGTGTTGTATTTCGGGTCGACATGGACCTAAGACCCTATGGTGAAAGCGGACCCGTGGTGATGAGCTTTGATGCCATTGAAGAATATTACCAGAAGCAGGGACGGGAGTGGGAGCGATACGCCTGGATAAAGGCACGGGTTGTGGCGGGTGATAAAGATACTGGCGAAACACTTTTAAAAAGCCTTAAACCCTTTGTTTTTCGAAGGTATCTTGATTTTGGTGTGTTTGAATCTTTAAGGAAGATGAAACAAAAAATATCCCTTGAAGTCAAGCGTAAGGGGATGACAAATAACATCAAACTCGGATACGGTGGAATACGTGAGGTTGAGTTTTTTGGGCAGATATTCCAACTCATACGGGGAGGCGTCACGCCTTCGCTTCAGGAGCGGCGCATACAAAAGACACTAAAAGTCCTTACCAATGAAAATTATATTTCCAAAAAAGTCTGTGATGAACTCACTATGGCATACATATTTTTACGAAATACAGAACACCGCTTGCAGGAATTTTCAGATCAACAAACCCATGTCATCCCGTCAGATTCTGTTGCAAAAACGCGCTTGGCCGCGTCCATGGGATTTGATACCCCGGAAGCGTTCGATCACCAGTTAGAAAAACACAGGAAAATCGTTCATTCTCATTTCGATAAATTACTTGAAGCCAAAGATTCAGAGCCTACCGATGAACGGAATAAAGAAATTAAAACCGGTTTGGAGGAGATATGGGAAAATCTTTTGGAAGATAAAAACCGCCAAAAGATACTTCTTACGGCCGGATATGAGAACTTCGATGAAGTCGAGGGTTTATTGGATCACCTTCGTAACCACCCGGCAACGCGATCACTCAGCAGCGACGGCCGTCAACGTCTCGACAGGCTGATGCCGCTCATGCTTAAAGAAATCGGACGCTCTGAACACCCTATAGTTGTATTGAATCGAATTGTCGATCTGATCAAAACTATCGAGCAGCGAACCAATTACCTGGCTTTGTTGCTGGAAAATCCTACGGCTATCGTTCATATGGTGAACCTGGTCAGTGCCAGCCCCTGGATCGTTTCATTTCTGTCTCACCATCCGGTCCTTTTGGATGAATTTCTTGATCCTCGCACACTCTATCGTCCTCCGGAGAAGCCGGAACTCCAAAAAGAAATCCGCAAGCGGCTTGACTTGGCGTCCAATCAGGATTTCGAGCATCAGATTCAGGAATTGTGTATTTTTAAACAGGTGAATACATTACGGGTGGCTGCAGCAGATGTCACCGGCGCCCTGACATTGATGCGAACCAGTGACCATCTTACCGAAATTGCCGAGACGGTTTTAAATGAAGTTGTTGAACTGTCATGGAACCATTTGGTTGAAAAGCACGGGGCTCCGACGTGTCAAATGGACGGCATGGAAATCGACAGGGGATTTTCTGTCATTGCCTATGGAAAGCTGGGTGGGATTGAACTCGGTTATGGATCAGACCTGGATATGGTTTTTCTCCACGCCGGAACCCAAGGACAAACCCACGAGGGAAAGCTTCCTATTGATAATCAACAGTTTTTTGCCCGCCTGGGGCAAAGAGTTATACATATTTTAAGCACACATACCGCTGTCGGAAAGCTCTACGAGCCGGATATGCGCCTTCGACCCAGTGGCAGTTCTGGCATTCTGGTGAGCCACATAGAAGGGTTTAAAGATTATCAGATAAACAAAGCCTGGACATGGGAACATCAGGCACTTATCAAGGCAAGACCCATCAGTGGTGATATCAAAATGGCCAAACGCTTTGAACAGATTCGGAACGAGGTTCTTGCACGGCCCAGGATAAAGAAACAATTAAAACAAGATGTTGTCGACATGCGCGAACGGTTGCGAAAGGAACTCTCAAGTACGGATCCAGGGCTTTTCGACCTCAAGCAGGATACAGGGGGCATCGTTGATATTGAATTTTTGGTGCAGTATCTGGTTCTTTTAAAGTCTTGTGAATACAAAGGATTGTTAAAGTGGACCGATATTGTAAGACTCCTTGAAACATTGAAAGAAACCGGTATCATCAACGACCAGGTCGCTCACATCTTAAAAGTTGCCTACCTAACCTACCGATCGGCGGTACACCAGTTCAGCCTTCAGGAGAAACCTGCCCAAGTCCCTGAAAATAAATTTCTTGGTATGCGAGAAAATGTTAGACAAATCTGGAAAGATATTATGGAAATTAAATGAGAGTTACAATTTTGTAATTAATTGACTTTAATTTTAACAAAATTGTAAGCGATCATTTTTATATTTACGCCTGCCATGACGAATAACTATCTGTATTAATAACTATTTATGAATGTTTGGCATTGTGGCACACTTGTTGCTAATATAAATAAGTCGTAACACTTTAGCCTTTTGAAAACATTACCGCTTCAGGTACAATTAAATTTTTGCTGAAAGATCACGCCAAAGGCGGATAAAACTCGTGAATAAGGGCTCGTAATGAAAGAACCTGCCCGGGTTATTAATAAAGGTCTTTGCTTTAACAGGGGGCCTCATCCATAAAGTTAAATCGCCTATGGTTCTTTCAAAACGATCCCTAATCCACCCAGACAGCTTCCAGCCAAAAATTTAATCATACCTGAAGCTCCTTTGAACTCGATTTGTTTCAGCCTGCTAACCACAAGGCTTTTTAACCATATTCAGGTGAGAAACTTGAGTATATAAATTGAAATCGTTTGGGTTGAAATGACACCTTCAAATTCAAAAAAAATAGAACGGCTTGAGCCGGCTGCAGAGAGGCTTCAGGAAAACTCCGACCATCTGATTTCCGGTTTTATAAAAAAAAAATCGCCGGACTTTATAAAGCGACATGCACAAGTTCTGGACGACTATTTTTTTGAAAGTTTCGAAAGCTCTCGTGTGGGACCCAAAATGGGGATGGAAAAGAATCCCTATGCGATCATTGCGCTTGGGGGTTATGGACGAAAAGAGCAGTTCATTCATTCGGATGTGGATCTTCTTTTCCTTTTTGAGAAGTATGTTCCCGACAAGGCCGAGCATCTTATCCAGGAAATTGTCTACCCCTTGTGGGATATCGGTTTTGAAGTGGGTCATGCCACACGATCTCTTAAAGAATGTGTCAAATTAGCTATTGATGACATCGAGGTTTTGACGTCCCTTCTGGACGCACGTTTCGTATGCGGCATGTCACTGTTGTATTCGTCTTTGATGGAGCATCTTCGCAAACGGTTTAAAAAGAAGCATTCAACTAAAGTCATAAAGAAACTGGTCGAGATCAGCCAAAGCAGGCATGAATGTTTTGGAGATTCGTCGTATCTGCTCGAACCCAATCTCAAGGAAGGCCAGGGTGGATTGAGAGACTATCACACCATGCTCTGGATCGCCAGGCTGAAATCGAATCTTAAACAATTCAGAGACCTCGAGTATTATGGTTTTTTGTCCCATGATGAATTTCAGGCCATGAGGCAGGCGCTTGAGTTCATAGGTAACGTGAGAAACTGTCTGCATCATTTGTCCGGCAGGAAATGTGATCAGCTCTATTTTGAATACCAGATCAAAATGGCTGATGCCCTGAAGTTTGGCAAAAAAAACGGACAGCAGCCGGTGGAACGATTTTTGGGCAAGCTTCATAGCCAAATGGAATTTATAAAGCAGCAGCACCTGATGTTTCTATATGAGCTGGGGTTGTTTAAGAATGTTAAACGCTCGAGAAAGGCCCTGAAACACACCCTCATTAAGGGGCTCGAAATTACGGAAAATGGGATGATCAACTTTGTTTCTTCCGAAGACATCCTGAGGGATCCGAACCTTTTGATAAAGATATTTGAAGAAAGCGCGACGCTGAATATTCCATTAAGTGCAGAGGCCAAAAGGCTGGTCAGGGAATTTTCCTTTCTTGTTGACGAAGAATTTTCTTCTTCGGTGTTAAATCTTGAATCATTTGAACGGATTTTAGCTAAACCGTCATCGACATTTAATGTGCTCAACGAAATGCTAAATACCGCTTTTTTAATCCGATTTATTCCTGAATTTGAAGAAATTTCCGATAGAATTCAATATGATGAGTACCACCTTTATCCGGTTGATCGACATTTGCTGAGGACCGTTCAGAATATAAAAAGATTCGGCACATCCGAAGGAGTTTCAGAATATCCCTTATGCAGTGATATTTATAAAAGGCTTAAAAAACGCAATTTTTTGTTGTGGGCGGCGTTGTTGCACGACATCGGTAAAGGTGAAACCGGTGTGAGCCATTCTATCAGTGGTGCCGAGATTGCAGCGTCGATACTGCTTAAGAAAGGCTACCCCACCGGGGATATTGAAACGGTCTCTTTTTTGATAAAAGAGCATCTATTTTTGATTAAGACCGCCACTCGAAGAGATCTCAATGATGAAGAAACCGCCATCTCGTGTGCCAGAAAGATAAAAGATATCGATCGTCTAAAAATGCTTTATTTGTTGACTGTGGCCGATTCCATGGCCACCGGTCCAAAAGCCTGGAGTGATTGGACCGCTACACTGTTAAGAGATCTTTTCTTTAAAGTTTCAAATGTCCTTGAAAAGGGGGAACTTGCATCCAGAGAGGCTGTTGAAGCTGTTGAGAAGAAAACAGCCGAAGTTCTCGGATCCGCAATAAAGCACTATGCCGAGAATGATATGGAGACACTTTTCAATTTCATGTCTCCTCGATACCTTCTTTATACGCCGTCTGATAGTATCATGGAACATATCGAACTGTACAAAAATATGGGAACAGCGGACGTTATCTGGAACGTTACAAAAACTCCGGATTCCAATACCCGAACGGTCACCATTTGCGCACAGGATCGTCCCGGTCTTTTTTCAAA
>CAXMTB010000057.1:0-16568 GCA_964195835.1 uncultured Nitrospinaceae bacterium
GGTGTAGCGTCGGTATCCGGTTCTATCCTGGCGGTCTGTTCCTGTACGGTCTTACCCCTTTTTGCCAGCATCTGGAAGCGGGGCGCCGGTCTGGGGCCGGCCATTGCCTTTCTTTATTCCGGGCCGGCCATCAATGTGCTGGCCATTGTTCTGACCGCCCGGGTTTTAGGGCTTCCCATCGGTATCGCACGAGCGGTAGGAGCGATAATCTTTAGCATCATCATCGGGCTGATCATGCATTTTCTCTTTAGAAAAGAAGAAGAAGCCAAAGCCCAGGCAGCCATGCACATGCCCGAACCTGATGTGGAACGTCCACTGTGGCAGAATGTGATCTATTTCGCCGTCATGGTGTTTATCCTCATTTTTGCCACCTGGGGAAAACCGGCAGAAATCACAGGCCTCTGGCATGCCATCTACAGCGTCAAGTGGCTGATGACCGGTCTTTTTGCGGTGATTCTGGGTGTACTTCTTATCGTCTGGTTCAAGGTAAAGGCCTATAAGATTGGGCTGGCCGGTGCGGCAGTCCTGGTTCTGGCACTCCTTTTCCCGCATGAGCCCCTCATCGCCTTTTCCACAGGGATCATTGGTTTGGTGTGGATGATCACCACCACCCGTGGAGAAACCGAAAACTGGTTTCTATCTTCCTGGGATTTCACCAAACAGATCATGCCTCTGCTATTTGCCGGGGTTCTGGTAGCCGGTCTCCTTTTGGGACGGCCCGGTTCAGAGGGCCTCATTTCATCAAAATGGGTGAGCAGTCTGGTAGGCGGAAACTCTCTGTGGGCAAACCTTTTTGCTTCTGTTGCCGGCGCATTCATGTACTTTGCCACCCTCACGGAGGTACCGATTTTGCAGGGGCTCCTCGGCTCAGGCATGGGCCAGGGACCGGCCTTAGCTCTTCTGCTCGCCGGGCCTGCACTGAGTCTTCCGAATATGCTGGTGATCAGAAGCGTGCTGGGCACCAAAAAGACCATTGCTTACATCATCCTGGTGGTTATTATGGCCACCATCAGCGGTATGATTTTCGGGCATTTTTTTCGATAAAAGGCAACAGTTCAGCCACTAAGGCACAAAGAATATGGTTGAATTAAAAATGGTATTAAAAGAATTATATTATAATCTTTGGTGCCTTTGTGTCTTTGTGGCTTAAGCTATTTAGATCAGAGGAGAAAGCATCATGTCAGACGATAAGGTAACCCGAATCAACGTCGGCGGACATGCGACGGGCATCATCGGCCTACAACCGATTCTCGAAGACGTCGCCAATGAATTTGCAGGCAAAACCGACGATGAAATTAAGGCTGAGCTTTTAAACCGATTGTCCCATAAAAACTACATCAGCAGCGGAACCAGGGACATGTACGGCCAGGCGTTTTTAAGAGAATACAAAAAATTCGTCGGAGAACCTTTTAAAGATACCCAAGCTGGCGGGCTGGAGATCAAAGTCCTGGGTCCGGGCTGTCCGCGCTGTGAAAAACTCGAGCAGGATCTCATGGCAATGATGGTCGAGCTTAACATTGCCGCCGGACTTGAACATGTCCGGGATCCAATAGAAATCGCAAGTCACGGTGTCATGGGATCGCCGGCATTGATCATCAACGGGGAAGTAAAAGCAGTTGGATCGGTGCCGTCGAAAAATAAACTCAAAGAATGGCTACTGGAAGCAGCAAATGCCTCAACTTAAAAAAAGCTGGGAACAAAAATATTTATCACGAAAAAACGAAGGAATGAAAACTTGATGAATTTCAAAGAATTCAAACAGACCACTCAACAATTTTACCATTCAACTACTTTACGATATCTACAAAGGAGAAAAACATGGAAATTAAGGTACTGGGCCCCGGATGTCCAAAATGTAAACAGACCGAACAGAATGTAAAGGACGCAGTTGCTGAAACCGGCGTCGACGCCACGGTAGAAAAAGTTACCGATATCATGGAAATTGCCGGCTATGGTGTTTTCGGCACCCCTTCTGTAATCATTGATGGGGAAGTAAAAAGCGTTGGCAAGATCCCCACGAAAGAGGATGTCAAGTCATGGTTAAATAAATAACCGTTTTTTAAATTATAAAGAGGAGGAAGAGAAAATGGCTGAAGAATGTTGTACACCGGAAGGGAATATCATGATCCTGGCCTGCTCGGGCGGATCGAATGTCGGTCAACTGAGTAACCAGGCGGCAATTGAACTGACACAGGAAGGGTTCGGCAAGATGTTTTGCCTTGCCGGCATCGGCGGTCATTTGGGCGGTTTTGTTCAATCTGCCAAAGATGTTCCTGCTATGGTGGCCATTGATGGATGTGAGGTGGGCTGTGCCAAAGCGATTCTTGAGTATGCGGAAATCCCAACAAAAAATTACCTGGTGCTGACGGATCTGGGTATTGAAAAGAATAAAGATTTCAATTTGGAAGCTGATGATATCCAGAAAGTTAAAGCAGCAGTTCGATCCGCCTGTGAATAAGATATTTTTGAAAATGTTGCAGCTACGGTTTCACCTGGTTCATGCTGTGGATAAGGAGTTGATTTGGTGAAAAAACTACGATTGAAAATTTGTCTTCCACTCTTGGTATGTTTGTTTTTATTCATACCGATTTTAGGAAATGTTGAGGCAGATGAATTTAAAAATCTGCCGGTCAAAGGAATGGTTACCATGATCGATCTGGGCGCCAAAAAGTGCATCCCGTGCAAAATGATGGCGCCGATCCTGGAAAAGATGGAAAAAGTGTACAAAGGGAAAGCGGTGATTGCCTTTATCGACGTTTGGAAGCATCGGGAACCGATCAACCGGTTCGGTATCCGGGCAATTCCCACGCAAATCTTTTACGATAAAAACGGAAAAGAAGTCTACCGCCATGTTGGGTTTTTGGCTGAAAAAGATATTGTCGCACAACTGGAGAAGATGGGTGTCAAGTAAATCGTTATGATTGAATCATTTTTTTTGACGGTAAACGAGTGGATTGCCGGTGGTACTGCAATTGCCGCTTTGGGCTGTTTTGTGTGGGGAATGATCAGCGTATTGTTTAGTCCGTGCCATCTGGCATCGATTCCCCTCATTATCGCCTATGTGGGCGGCCAGCACCGGGCAATGAACCCCAAACAGGCAAGTTCTTATGCGGCCCTGTTTACGCTGGGGTTGTTTATCACCATTGCGATCATCGGCATCGTTTGCGCTTTGCTGGGCCGGATGCTTGGTGACGTGGGAAATTACTGGCAGATTCTCATCGGCATGATGCTGGTCTGGGTGGCCTTGGGGATGCTGGGCGTTGAGAAATGTGCCGTATCCGGAAGTTTGCTGTATCGCTTAAACTTAAAGGGGAGATTTGGGGCCTTTGCGCTGGGTCTGGCATACGGGGTTCTTTCAGGTTCCTGCACCTTCGGATTTATCGCCCCGATTCTGGCGATTATTACGATCCAGCAAAAAGTGGCCGCCGGGATTCTGTTTATTGTGCTGTTCGCCATGGGTCACTGCCTGCCGATCGTGATTGCCGGCAGTTCCACCGCCGCGGTCCGGCGACTGATGGAAAACAGCACATGGCAGGGCGCCGGAAACTGGTTTCGCAAAGTCGCAAGTATTTGTATCGGAATTCTGGGAATCTATTTTATCTTAAACCCATTCCTGGGGATCTGAAATTAAAAAAGAGAAAATTATTAAATGAATCTAAAAAAGGTGCAAATAGAACTGGACATTTCAGATGTCCAGCAGGTGTTGGCAATCGCCCTGGACGAGGATAAAGAAGGGGCGCTTATCTTTATCAAGAAAAAACTGATAAAGCGGGTCGAAAAGGCGCTGCATCCCCATTGAGTACCGGTGTTTGAGGCCAGTTACGGCCCCGGACAGGTTTGATATCATCGTGGGATTGATCGCTTTGGTCGGCGTTTTGATCATCATGTATTGACTGCGCAGTTGACATAGCGGAACCTTTTTGTCTAAAATAGTTAAACAAAGATGGGAAAACAAGGAGTCAACACGGTTTGAAAAAAGCATTTTTCATGGAGCGATTTAATTAAAAAACATTTCGACACTTATCTTAGATATGGAGGCAAACAATGTCCCAGAAAATTTTAATTGCATTGGACGGGTCTGAAATATCATCAAAAATTGTCGATTTTACCGCAAAAACCGTTTCCGAAAATTCGGCCATTACACTGTTCAGCGTAATCCCCAATGTGGATCTTTTATGCGAACTTGATCCGCCCTTCATCAAAGGATTTGCTCCAAAAGAATATCCGGATTATTGCCGGACGATTCAAGATGAAAAAAGTCGACTGTTGGAGGAGGCGCTGCAGGCCGGGAGACAACATTTTTTAGACGCCGGCTTCAAAGAAGAATCGATGTCAACAAAAATTGAAAAAATGAAGTATGATATCGCATTGACGATTATAGAAGAAGCACGCACCGGTTATGACCTGATCGTTTTGGGACGACGGGGCCATTCCGGCTTAAGAAAATTCCTCTTTGGAAGCGTGTCCCAGAAAGTCCTTCAGACAATTAAGGATATTTCGATCCTGATCGTTGAGTGATAAAGGACTTTGATAAAATTTTACATAGCGAAATATCTCTTAACCTCACCGTACGGCACCAAAATACAAAGTGATCACTATATTTAACCTAAATTGAGCGATTTTTTACTCGATCTGCACCGATCTCTTGCGCATAACGGCTTTGCATCCCAAATCTGCTGCGAAATCGAAAATTTAAGATTTTCGCTTGAAATTATAAAGTATAAAACGTTATTTTAGCTCAAAGCCGTTGAAGAACATAAATTAAATACACAGAAAAACGCCTGTGGAGAAAACAATGTATCATGACTTAAAAGTATTTTCCGGTAACTCAAACAAAGGGCTTGCAAAAGAAATATGCCGACATCTCAACATCGGGCTCAGCAAACTGGATATCTCGAGGTTTTCAAATGACAACCTGTTCGTACAGGTCAAGGAAAACGTGAGAGAAAAAGATGTTTTTGTGATTCAGTCATTCAGCCGGCCCGTGAGCGATCACATTTTGGAGCTGTTGATCACCCTTGATGCCTTGCGCAGCGCTTCCGCCAAGAGGATTACCGCTGTGGTTCCATATTATTCGTACGCCAGGTCCGATAAAAAGGATGCGCCCAGAATCTCCATTGCCGGAAGACTCATGGCAGACCTTCTCAAAACCGCAGGCGCAAACCGTGTGCTGACCATGGATCTTCATGCCGATTCGGTGCACGGATTCTTCAGCATACCGGTTGATCACCTTACGGCCATTCCTATCATCTGCGACTACTTCAAAAAACGTTTAGACATTTCAAATGCCGTAGTCGTTGCAACGGATGCCGGAGGTGCCAAGAGAGTCGGTCGTTTTGCCAAAAAGATGAACACTTCCATGGCGATCATCGACAAAAGACGGATCAGTGACACCGATGTTGTTCAGGGATTGGTCGTAGGCGATGTTAAAGGAAAAGATGCGATTATTTTCGATGATGAAATTTCCACGGGCAGCACGATGATAACTTCGATAGAAACGCTTGAAAAAGCCGGTGTCAGAAAAATCTTTTTAGGGGCAACACATCCTGTCCTGTCCGGACCAGCAGTTAAAAGCCTCAGGGATTTGTCTGTTGAAGAAATCGTCGTGACCAATACGGTAGAAGTTCCTGGTAAAAAAAAGATGAAACACTTAAAGATTCTGTCTGTGGGGCCTCTATTTGCTGAGGCAATAAAGCGCATACACTGCGGAGAAAGTGTGGGAGCTCTTTTCATCTGATCGTTTCCATTTTACAGATTTAATTGGTTCTATACCTCGACAGTATCCCGTCCTCCCCTGCTCCGAGACAATAAAAACACCTTGACCCTTCAATTATTTCGTTGTGAAGATAAAACGGATGCTTCAGGAGATACACCGGGCGACATATCCGTTATAACTTCAGCCAATATCTGAATGGCATGATGGATGGCTGTTTCGTCGGCCATGGTAAAATTCAGACGCATGGTTTCGAGCCCTTCGTTCGGATGCGCAAAGAAAAACTTGCCCGGCACAAAGGCAGTGTTGCGTTTAACCGCCGCCCAGTAGACGGTTTCCATGTCCATATGCCGCCATCCTCTGACCCAAACGAACATCCCGCCCTCAGGTCGGGACCAGGTAAAACCTTTCGGAAAGTATCTTTCCAAAGCGTCGAGCATGGCTTTCAATCTGGGTCGATAAAGATCACATATGCGAGGCAGATGCCGATCTAAATAACCACCCAATAGATATTCGGCTGCCAATGCCTGACTGAAAGTGCTGGTGTGCAGATCGACCCCCTGTTTGACAATAATTAGCCATTTTCGGACCAATTCCGGTGCCACACAAAACCCGACCCTTAAGCCCGGTGCCAGAATTTTTGAAAAAGTACTGATGTAAAGCACATGATCCGGGGCCCAATGATGGATTGGCAGCACGGGCCGGCCCCTTATACCGCAGCGCGCCGTATGGATCGTCTTCAATCAACAACACGTTGTGCCTTTGCAAAATACCGGCGATTTCTTTTCGTCGCCCTTCCGGAAGGGTTCGCCCGGTGGGATTTTGAAAGGTGGGCACCAGATAAACAAACTTGATTGAATATTGCAAAAGCGCCTGTTCCAATGATTCGGGAATTAAGCCGTCATCGTCTGTGGCCAACCGGACATAGCGAGGTCCATACGGATTAAACGCTTGAAGTGCTCCCAGATAGGTCGGGGCCTCCACGGCCACACGGTCGCCTGGGGCGATCAACACCTTACCGATGGCGTCCAAAACACCTTGGGATCCACTGGCAATCAGAATCTGTTCCTCAGCGGCCTTGACCCCCCTTTGTAACAGAAAATCGGTCAATACTTCCCGCAGCGGCGCAAACCCTTCGGTGCAATCATACTGCAAAGCGACACTTTGATATTTATCCAAAACACGTTGGGTCAGTTCGGTTATAATGCTCAGCGGAAAGCTTTCCGGCGCCGGAATCCCTCCAGCCAGTGACACCATATCCGGCCTGGAGACCACTTTTAAAATTTCGCGAATGGCGCTGCAGGAAAGTCCGGCAGTCCGTGGCGCCACCAAAGATTGGGGTAACATACATCACCTTATTTTTTTCGACCTAAATTTTGGTGCGGATAGACCCGTCATAGAGCTTGAATGGCTTCAATCTAACAGCTCTCACCCATAAAAACAGATACAAAATATTAGAAATTTATGCATAACAGATTGCAAGTGTCAAATTCAGATGTTATAAAACGACACCATCAGTAAAGAATCCGGGCCCAGAGGACCCGGCTTTGATATAACCCCTGAAAGGGGCTGTTTTTCTTAAATTCGTACAAGTTAAAAGTGTCTAAAGTGATCTAAAGTGCCTAAAGTTCTGGAGTCGCTTCGCTCCGCTGATTTTATATAATTGACAGAATTCCTTAACTTTAACTCACTTTAAACCCTGGCCCAGACCGATCACCAACACTCTTTACTCAAAAGTTATGTTTGCAATGGTACATAGGTCAGATCAAGATATGGGCGATGCGCACCAGGGCGGGCTTTAGTTCACTTCAAACTCTTGCAGCGATTCTTTTGGCAGAACCGGAGAACTCTGACCTAGCATAGAGGACCAGGTTTTCAAGGACTAATAAACATCACCGGATAAATGAGAGGCGCAGATTAACACAATGGCAGTATCCAGCACAAACCCGTCGCTTAGCCCGCTACAGCCCCCACCCTTTCTGTACCGACGGCTGGTAGAAGAAATCGAGACAAAAATTACGAACGGCACCTATAAAGTGGGGGATCGACTTCCCTCGATCCGCAAACTGCATCATAAACTCGCCTTGAGTATTTCTACGGTCTATAGGGCCTATACCGAGCTTGAAGCCATGGGTCTCATTGAAGCGCGACCCAAGTCGGGCTATTATGTCAGCAGCGCCATTTTGAACCAGCTTCAGCCGCCGGCGTTCAGAAAAAAGCCGTCCGTGCCACGAAAGGTCACCCTGACCGATATGGTCCCGTCTATTGTTGCGGCCATGAACGATCCGAACATGCTGCCGTTCGGATCGAGCAGCATTGCTTCTGATCTTTTGCCTTACAAAGCAATCGCCCGGATACTGAAAAGCTTTACGACACAGGAAATTAAAACACAGATGGGCTATACGCTCACCGAAGGCGTCTTCGAACTTAGGCGACAACTGGCACTGCGTATGCTGGGCTGGATGGACGGTGTCAGCGCCGAAGAAATCGTGATCACCAATGGCTGTAGCGAAGCCCTGACCATGGCATTAAAAGCAACGGTCAAACCCGGGGATGCTATCGCCGTTGAATCACCCACCCATTTTGGTTTACTTCAATTATTAAACGAACTGGGCGTGCTGATCGTAGAGGTACCCACCGACCCACAAAGGGGATTGTTGGTGAGAGAACTCGAGAAAGTCCTAACTCGCCATCCCATCAAGGCCTGTGTCGTCATTCCGAACTTTCACAATCCCCTGGGTGCTCTGATGCCGGATAGCGCCAAGAAAGACATGGTAGAACTGCTAAACCAACATTCCATCCCCCTGATCGAGGATGCGATTTATGCTGGATTGCATTACGGACCCCATCGTCCGCTGCCCTTAAAAACATTTGACCGCAAAGACCTGGTGATCACTTGCAGTTCTTTTTCCAAAACACTCGTGCCTGGATTTCGAATCGGATGGATTCTTCCCGGTCAACGCTTTCTTAAAAAGGTACGGAGCTTAAAAGCCAGCATCAACGTTTCCACCGCCACGTTGAATCAAAACGTACTGGCACGTTATTTGGCAGAGAATTCGTACGAAAGGCATTTACGCACCTTACGGCAAAAACTTAAAAACCAGACCCTCAACGCAGCGCGTGCAGTTTCAACCTATTTCCCCTCCCAAACACGCCTTGCCATGCCACAGGGCGGCGCTCTTTTGTGGGTTCAGCTTCCGGATGGCATTGACAGCAACACACTCTACCTGAAAGCCCATTCCCGGGGCATCTCCATCTTACCCGGCACAGCCTGTTCCATGGGCAACCAGTTCAACAACTGCATCCGCATCGGTTGCGGGTTTCCGTTCACCGAAAATATGGAAAAGGGGATCGAAACCTTAGGTCGGTTGACGAAAAAGATGCTTTACGGAAAGCCCAAATAGCCGAGACCAAGCGGATATGGTTGTGGCCATTTCCGTCCTGTCTTCCTTGCCGGCATAATTCTCTGTCCGCCACAGACCGACCGGAGGGAGTTTCGACATAAATTCCTAAACCGAACATATCAAAACTCCATCAACCCCCGACAAAACAGTGCTTGACAGGAATATTGACATCCGCTATATTTCGTCATATGGCGAAATGACGGATTGAAGACAGGGGGAAGCGGTTATGTTTGCTTTTATGACGACCACCAAAGCACTGTCTGATGAAAACCGGGTTCGTATCTTACTGGCATTGGACGGCCGTGAACTGTGTGTGTGCCAGATTATTGAACTTTTAGGGCTGGCGCCCTCAACGGTATCCAAGCACATGTCGATTCTTGCCAATGCCCGTCTTGTAGAAGGTCGCCAGGACGGCCGATGGCGGTATTACCGCCTGACCGGCGATGAAGCACCGGATGAGGTGCGGGAAGCCATTGCCTGGACGCTTAGGTCACTTTCGAAAATCCCGCAAATTTGCCAGGATGCCGAACGTGTAAAGGAAATTTTAAATCTCGATCCAGAGGTGCTGTGCAGGGCTCAGAATAGAGCATGATCAACGGTTAACCGTTCGAGTCCGAAAAATCCGAATTTCATTCTTAGAATTCATTAATATGGTCATGCAAGATTCAGATCGTCAAACAGACCAAAAAAAGGAGAATGAAAATGTTACTGGAATCATATACCAAAGAAATATTCAATCCAAAGTGCAGGCCTGGTGCCATGTCGGTGCATTGTTTCGCCCATCTGGATCAGGATGTGGGCGAAGCGATCCCGTACTTAAATGCCGTCCTGGGGGGGTTCACCTATACCAAAGATCCCCCGTCCGTAACGTTTAAGACCCAGGGCAAACTGATCACCGTTCATCCTAAGAAAATCGCCATCAATGCGCTCAAGGACGAAGAAGAGGCGACCAAGATCATCGAATGGATCAAAAGAGAAATCAATGCAGCCTGGGAAAACCGGGAAAAGATCGAACCCCTGTATGAAGCGGCTCCCCAGCCCAAGGTCATCGAAATTCTAAAACTGCTCCCAAAGACCAATTGCAAAGAATGTGGACAACCCACCTGCATGGTTTTTGCCACCCAGGTTGCCGAAGGGGCAAAAGGAACTGAAGACTGTCCGCCGCTGGACGACGTAAGCAGAGAACGACTGTCGAGTTATTTAGGTCAATTCGGTTTTGATTTTTAATTGTTGAGAGGAGGAAGCTGTTGATGAGCAATGATGCTGTTTTGAACAATGATCGAAAAATGGCCAGTATTTTCGAACGATTCCTGTCCCTATGGGTGGTGCTGTGTATTGTTGCCGGCATCCTGCTCGGAAAAATCGCTCCCGGCGTAGCGCAATACCTCGATGGTATGGCCATCTATGTCAAGGGAGCACCGGTGGTGTCCATCCCAATCGCAATCTGTCTGTTTTTCATGATGTATCCTATCATGGTCAAAATCGATTTCGGCGAAGTCATTAAGGCGGGCAAGAGCGGCAAACCGGTGTTTTTGACCCTTTTCGTCAACTGGTGCATCAAGCCGTTTACCATGTATGCCATTGCCCTCTTTTTTCTGGGGACACTTTTTCACGGCTTTATAGGGCCGGACACCATGGATTTGGTCAAGATGCCGTTCGGTCTTGACCTTCCGGTGGGTGCGACCCACGGAGCCGGTACGGTGGTGGTGGCCGGTGGCATCAAAATGCTCCAAGTGCCCCTTTGGCGAAGCTATCTGGCCGGTTGCATTCTTTTAGGGATTGCGCCGTGTACCGCCATGGTACTGGTTTGGAATTATCTTGCAAAAGGAAACGACGGTCTTACACTGGTGATGGTGGCCATCAACTCCCTGACCATGCTCGTGCTTTATGGTGTTCTAGGCGGGTTTTTGTTGGGTGTGGGACGATTGCCGGTACCCTGGCAGGCGTTGCTGCTGTCCATCGGCATTTACGTGGCCCTTCCCTTGGTGGCGGGCTATCTTTCACGCAAATGGATCATCTCGGCAAAAGGTGTAACATGGTTTAAGGAAAAATTTCTCCACGTGTTGACCCCGGTAACCATTATCGCACTGCTGATTACTTTGGTGTTGCTATTCAGTTTCAAAGGAGAAGTCATTATTGCCAATCCCCTGACGATCCTCTGGATCGCCATCCCTTTGTTTATCCAGACTAACCTGATCTTTTGGCTGGGCT
Organism: uncultured Nitrospinaceae bacterium; assembly: GCA_964195835.1. Lineage (GTDB taxonomy): Bacteria > Desulfobacterota > Desulfobacteria > Desulfobacterales > UBA11574 > UBA11574. The sequence continues at coordinate 11,329 of CAXMTB010000057.1, forward strand.
ATGGTCTGGCGCGGCTGCTGAAACTCCGCTACGTGGATGCAGCGCCGGCAGCCATGATCGGCGCTTCCAATCATTTTGAAGTGGCCATTGCCACCTCAACCATGCTGTTCGGTCTCTCATCAGGAGCAGCCCTTGCCACGGTGGTGGGTGTGCTGATTGAAGTCCCGGTGATGCTCATGCTGGTAAAAATCTGTTTGAAGACTCCCCACTGGTTTAGCGAGGAAGAGATGCAAGCTGTGACAGCCAAACAGACGATAACTGAATGACTATCTGTTCATCGATATTCTATGATAAAGAAACGATTCGGAATTATAAATATTATGGAAAATAATATGGTGTTCGATTAAACCCAGTTTGTCGCCGGACTCAAGTCGGTTCTGGATCAATTTTCTGAAAATCTGAGAAGTACAAAAACATCCGGTGCGGTTAAGTCTTCTGTTCGAAAAAATCTTCCATCCGGTGCCGTTTTGGAGGAAAAATAGACATTCTGGCTGACTTTCCTGGCGACAACGGGTTTTCCTATTTGCATCATAGCTTAAAAGGAGAATATTTTCTTTGCCAAAAACAATATCGCCACGAGAATGATGCCGCCCAGCCATTTTTCCATGGCCTTAGAAGAAAGTTTCGATGAGCCGATAAAGGATCCCAAAAAGCCTCCGATGATCACTGCGGCGATCAGCGGGAGAAATGCTTTTGGATCGATGACATGGTGTTGAAAACGCGCAGTCAATCCCGATAAAGAGTTTACCCAAATAAAAACAGCACCGCAGGCAGCCGCTTCTTTGGGTGTGCCGAGTCCTAAAATGATGATCAGCGGTACCAAATAGATACCGCCGCCAATGCCAACAGTGCCGGCAACGAATCCCAGCACACATCCCGCAATAAATGAAAGTATTATTTTTTTGGTATCTCCAATACGGACCGGCATGGCTGTATTTTCCAGAATATAAATGCGAAGGGCGACAAATACCAGGCTGATCAGTAAAATCCAGTAAAAAATCTCCCGGGGCAGCTTGAGGGAGCCGCCCAAATAGGACAGGGGTATTGAGCCGACAAAAAAGGGTAAAATAAGGGTTGGACGCGCATGCTTTTTGCGGATGAAATTAAAGCTTCCGACGGAAGTAACAAACAGGTTCAGTATCAGTGTAATAGTTGGAATTAGAAGATAACTGACGCCGGTAATCGCCATCAATGCCGTATACGAAGATCCACCTCCCAGCCCAACGGACGAATATACAAAGGCCACCGTAAAAAAGAGTAGCGCCAATACATACGGTGATATTAAGAGTCCTTCCATAGAAAAATCTCAATTCATTCTTAACCTCCGATGGCCCTCATGGCCCGGCCGGATGAGTTTAGGGTTAAGTTGTCGTTTAATTGATGCCGTTTAGGTTTTTCCTGGATTGCCTGGTTGAAGATTAACGCCAGATCTTTCATGGAAGCGCCTTTTCGCAAAGATCCTTTAATATCAATTTCTTTTTCGGAAAAAAGACAGCTTCTGATTTTTCCATCTGCGGTGAGCCTCAACCGGTTACAAGTATCGCAGAAATGCCTGCTCAACGGCGCGATGAAACCTACCTTGCCGGCGGCTCCGGAAAAAGAGCAAAGCTTTGCCGGCCCAAAGGATTTTGTTTTCGCCTCTAATTGTAGATTACCAATCATTTTTACACGGTCAATCATTTCGCCCATGGGTACAAAAAGAGAATGATGATTTTCCATGGAGTGACCCTGTGTGGGCATGAGTTCGATAAACCGGACGTGATAGGGCTTCTCCAGCGTGAGTCCGGCAAGATCTTCAATTTCGTCATCGTTAATCCCGCGCATGACCACCGTGTTGATTTTAATGGGACTCAGTCCGACCTTTTCCGACACTTCGATTCCCTCAAGCACCCGATACAGAAGATCGCCGCCGGTAATCTTTTTAAATCGTTCGGGTTTTAACGTATCGAGGCTCACATTTATCCGGCGAACTCCGGCCTCGAAAAGGGGGCCTGCAAGCTCCTTCAAAAGGATGCCGTTGGTGGTAACGGCAAGGCTTTCAATACCGTCGATATCAGCGAGCATCCGGCAAAGTCTGACCATTCCTCTTCTTTGGAGCGGTTCTCCGCCGGTGATCCGTATCTTTGAAATTCCGGCCCGGACCGAGGCTTTTGCTGTCCGGAGAATCTCTTCGTAAGAGAGTATTTCGGCATGAGAGAGTCTGGTGCGACCGCCAAAAGGGGTGCAATAGAGACAATCGAGGTTGCAGCGGTCGGTTATGGAGATGCGAAGGTAATCAATAGTTCTGTCGTAAGGGTCCATAAGTTTTGCCATAGTGAATTATTCCTCAATTATTATTTAGTTTCCATCCAGAAATGGCCCTTTTCCGCAATCTCTGTGTCAATCTGCGGAATTACTTGTGCGGCGTACCACTTGTACGTTTCCGCGTAATTCCTTGATTTCCTTAACCTTGCGAAAAATTGCTAATTTCTGCATTGGAAACTTAATTTTTGCCCAATTTAGAATTATGGATGGGCCCTATTTAGGATTTGGATAACGTCCGCGGGTCCGATGGTGCCTCCCTTGAGAACTTTTACAAAAATACCTTCTCTGGGCATCACACAATCCCCTACCTGATGATAAATGGCACAGCGGTCATGGCATTCCTTGCCGATCTGAGTAACTTCAACCAACGCTTCTTCTCCCAGTTTCATCCGGGTGCCCACAGGCAGCTCCCAGAGTCTGATGCCCTCGGTGGTAATGTTTTCGGCAAAATCGCCTGGATAGACGTCAAGGCCCTTCTCCCGAATCTTGGAAATGCTTTCAATGGCCAGAAGACTGATCTGGCGATGCCAATCACCTGCATGGGCGTCGTTTTCCAGGCCGCGGTTTTCGATAAGGCTGCCCTGACGAACATTTGTTTTTTTAACACCTTTTTTAAGACTTATGGATACGGCGACAATTCGGCCGTCATGGGTCTGATCGAGATCTGTCATTTTAGTTTCTCCAATTTTTAAATTCCTTTGCCGAACGGACAGTGGGGATAACTGCACTCATCACAATCCCGGCAAAGGCCGCCGTGGCCCAGAAACGCCAGTTCCTTTTTACCGATTTTCTCTCCAGCCAGAATTCGGGGCAGAACCAGATCGAGCACGGTCGTACGGTGATGAAGACCGCATGCGGGCACACCGATTAGCGACACGTTTTCTATATACGCTACCAGAAACATGGCGCCCGGCAGGGCTGCAGCACCGTAATGGATCTCCTCAGCTCCGGCCAGCCTGATTCCTTTGCGAGTGACGTCGTCGGGGTCCACGCTCATGCCGCCGCTTAAAAGAATCAGGTTACAACCACGCTCAATGTGAGCGTAGATTGCCTGACGAATAATCTCAGTATCGTCCGGGGCAAAGCTGATGCGATCCACCTCACATTCCAGTTCTGTAAGCTTTCGGGTCAGAATGGGGGCAAAACGGTCTTCGATGAGACCGTGATACACCTCGTTTCCCGTGATGATCAAACCGGCTTTTCCATGCCGAAGGGGTCGCACGGAAACCACACCGCCGTTTTGTCCGGCAATGGCGGCAGCCCGTTCGATGGGAGCCCGTTTCATGACCAGAGGGATGGCCCGGGTGGCGGCCACCAGCTCACCTGCTTTCACCAACGTATGGTTATGCAAAGTGGCGCACATGACTTCTTCGATCATGTTAAAGGCTGCCAGTGCGGCCGTATCGACGGTCAGCAATCCGTCTTTTTCGGCCTTCAGTCCGATTTTTCCTTCGCTCGGTTCATTTTTCCAGCCCACGCCTTCACCGGCCAGAGCTTTGGCCATAATGGCTGCGGCTTCGTTTTCGTGAATTTCGTCTGCTTCCAGATCAATGAGATAAAGGTGGTTTTTCCCCAATTTTTGCAGACGGCACAAATCTTCGTTGCACACGGTGTGCCCTTTGTGAAATGCAGCACCCTTAAATTCGCCGGGACGGATTTCGGTAATGTCATGCGCCAGTTTCATCCCCACTGCATCTTTTAATTTTATGGTTTTTATCACTTTTTATCTCCTTCATAAATTGTTCGGTTCCAAGTTCAAGGGTTCTATCCTCATTAACGTGCGCTGGTTAGGGCTTTTTAACCTGGAACCGTGAACGTTGAACCTGTCAACCTATATTCGTATTTTTTGCCACAAAGGCACAAAGAATTTTTTAATTAATAATTATTTTCCTTCGTGTCTTAGTGCCTTGGTGTCGACAATCGTTTGCTGTTCTTTTTGAGTGGGTGTCCAGTTCATGTTGGGCCAGGTTATTTCCTCTGCTTCGGAGAAATAGGCCCCTTGAGCGCAAGGCTTGCAGAGAATATGACCGTTTTGAACCACTTCCCGATTGTCTCGAACCACCTGGCCGCATCGGCTGCAGGAAACCTTTTTGCGGGTGGGACCCGGCAAGTCGTATTCGCTCATATCCACCCGAACCTTTTGAACCCGAAACAACACGCTGTCCGGCATCTGTTTGTAGGCTTCAAGCTGCTGGGGATACTTTTCGGGTATTTCCGGGGCATAAACCGTCGCCAAATCTCTGGCTTCCTCTGTGGAAATCACTCGAAACGCCATGTTGGTTTCCAAATTTATAAAAGTGGCGGCCATGATTCCATAGTCCATGAACTTCAACGATCGGCGTCCCAGTTTGACACCGGTGACGTAGGCCACGGCATCGCCGGCACAGCGATCCATTTCCACGTAAACGATCAGTTTTTTGATCTGTTTATGACTGGTCGGTTCATCAAGATCGATGAGCCGGCAGCCCAGCATGGCCATACGCACACCCACCACCTGTCCCGGACACAAATGCCCGTGAGCCTCGGCGGAATTTTTTAGCAGTGTGTCAAAATCTTGCACGTTTATACCTGTCAATTAGGTTATGTTAACGTTAACATAACATATTACAAAAAAATGAAATCAACACCCCAAAACCGGGGGAATACCGCATTTTTTATTTCCCTTCATGTTCAAGAACTTCGTCAACCCAGTTAAGGGCGGCGATCATGTTCGGAAAACCCGTGGTCGTCAGGGATAATAAGACCGCATGTCTAATTTCTTCCAAAGTGGCACCGGATGCCAGCGCTTTTCGAACAGAAGACATCACCGCGCCTCTGGAATTGACGCCGATAGCGATGCCGAGTTTAATGAGGTCCTGATATTTATGATCCAATGGTCCGGCCTCCCGGCAGACTTTGCCCAATTGCTGGTAATCTTTCATGATTTCAGAAAATTT
>CAXMTB010000057.1:16579-16841 GCA_964195835.1 uncultured Nitrospinaceae bacterium
AACAAATAATTTGTAACACGTTAACCTTTTGAGAAGGTATGATCGCTTCAGGTCCCTTTAAGTCGATTTTTTTCAAAGGATTAAACGATAACAATAATTTTTACAAACCATATTCGTGCTTTTCGTGAACCAATGTTGTTAATGAAGCCGAATATAGCGGCTGTAATAGATTCCGTTTATCAGTATATAGAGGCCAAAACCCAGGGCGGTATAGCCGAAAACAAAATAAAGTGCCCGGAACCAGCGGGCCGGGGGTTTTGCC
>CAXMTB010000058.1:0-16325 GCA_964195835.1 uncultured Nitrospinaceae bacterium
ACGTGTTCATGAGGTTTGCTTCCCCATGTAACGATACCTGCCCGCTCGTGCCTTGAATGGCAGGCGGGTTGGCGGAGTGGCTTTGTCATTGAAATGACCAGACACGTAGACACCGAAGTGAAACGGGAGAGTACACCCCGTGAATACGGACAATAAAAGATATACATATGGAGAAATCCTAGATGAAGGGTCCATCAAATATCGAGTCCTGCCTTTCTACGCATGGCTATAGCAGACAAAATTTATCCCAAAAAGATTTCAATAAGGTGAAAAATCCTGATCTGTTTATTGCCTTGCTGGCAGATAAAATTAAAAGCATTAAAGACCCAGACAAACTGGACAATGCATCGTTACCTTTAAATAAAAATCATTTGCAACGATTGATAGATATCATTCAAATTCAAATGAACGACTATTTATTTCGCGAACTCTCGAATTTTGATGAAGACAGTGATTTGACGGGATTCAACGGTGAATGGATGAACTTTTATGGAACAGAAAACCACGATGCGTCATTTGTGTCAAAAATTGAACATGACCCACAAAAAGGAAAAGAGATTAAATCACCACCTGAAATTAATGATATTATTGAGCATGCTTCAAAGATCTATGAAGTTGATCCTGAATTGATAAGGTCGGTAGTACGGGCTGAGAGTGATTTTGATGCCAACGCTACTTCATCCAAAGGAGCAATGGGATTGATGCAGCTTATGCCTGAGACAGCAAAGGATTTAGGCGTCAAAAATTGCTACAATCCCGTTGAAAATATTATGGCCGGAACCCGTTATTTAAAAAGCCTGCTAAACAGGTACGATGGCAACGTAGAGCTAACGCTTGCTGCTTATAACTGGGGAATGGGAAACGTAGAAAGACATCCCGACAGATTACCGAAAGAGACCCGAACATATATCGCCAGTGTTAATGGATATTTACGGAAAGGAACCGCCTAATATTATTATGAAAAGGAGCAAACATGTCTGATGGATTAGACCTTATTATCATAGATGACGATTCAAGTGTGTGTAAAACGATTTCCAATATCGTAAACAGCTTTTATACGTGGGGTGATGTCATTGATTTTGTCGATGTTGACGAGGCATTATCATATTGCCAAGGTTGTGATATCGGCGTTGGAATTTTCATCATCGATGTATTTCTTGGCGGTCAGAGCGGGTTTGATTTTATAAAGAAAATCGAGGGAAAATTTCCATCAATCTATGAGGATACCATCATCATTACCGGGAATGCCAGTGATGAGATTGTAAATAGGTGTATATCTTTAAATGTAAACTATTTGCTGGAGAAACCAATAATGCCATATGCATTACAGCTCGCGGTCAGGGCCATCGCGATGAAATATCTGACTTTTGCAAAGCGGTTGTTAAGAGATCCGGCCTTTGCTGCTGATATCTCAAAATTTCAAGGGTAATTACCTGCTCGGTATTATGGAAAAATTTGGCCAAAGAACATACAAAGAGGTTTTAAAAGGTTATGATAGTTAAAAACATAGGCTTTGTTTCGACGCGTTTTTCCGGAACCGACGGTGTTACCTTGGAATCAAGCAAGTGGGCCGAAATTATGAAAAAAAATGGGCATTGCTGTTTCTGGTTCGCCGGAGAACTGGAGAGAGAACCGGAAAAAAGCTTCCTTGTCCCTGAGGCACACTTTCAGCATGAACAGAATCGATGGATTAATGAACGGATTTTTGGCACAAAGGGAAGAGAACCTGCCGTAACGAAATTGATTCATGATTTAAGATCATACTTAAAAGCTCAACTCTATAATTTTATAGGCCAGTTTAAAATTGATCTATTGATTGCCGAAAATGCACTGACAATCCCGATTCAGATCCCTTTGGGATTAGCTATTGTAGAAACCATCGCTGAAACTCAGATTCCCACCATTGCCCATCATCATGATTTTTATTGGGAAAGAATACGTTTTTCAATTAATGCAGTGAATGACTATATCAGCATGGCATTTCCACCCAATTTGCCTCATATTGAACACGTTGTCATAAACTCTGCCGCCCGAGAAGAATTGGCTCATCGAAGAGGGATCTCATCCACTACTATTCCCAATGTGCTAGACTTTGAAAATCCGCCCATAATCGATACAAAACGTTGCGAAGGATTCAGAGAATCGATGGGTTTGAAACAGGATGATATTATCATTTTACAGCCGACCCGGGTTATAAAAAGAAAGGGAATTGAGTATGCCATTGGGTTGGTTAAGGCACTGGAAGATCCGCGATATAAACTGGTCATATCTCATGAAGCAGGGGATGAAGGGTTTGAATACCTTGAGTGGGTTCAAGAGCACGCCTGTGATCAGGGGGTGGATCTTCGACTGGTAAAGACACGGATTTCGGATCCATGGTCTGATAACATAAATAACAAACATCATTATTCCCTTTGGGATATTTATCCTCATGCCGATTTCATTACATATCCAAGCATAATTGAAGGATTCGGCAATGCATTTCTTGAGGCCGTCTATTTTAAAAAACCGATTCTGATAAATCGTTATGACACCTTTGTGAGAGATATTGAACCTTTGGGTTTTGATCTGGCGGTTATGGATGGATTTCTCACTCGAAAGACGGTTCAGAAGGTAAGAGAGATCTTAGAATCGCCCGGAAAAAGAGAAAAGCTTGTGAATAAGAATTATGAAATTGCAGCACGGCATTACTCATATTCGGTGCTAAAAAAGCGATTAAATTCCATAATGATGAATTTTTTCGGTGAATATGTTCCGCAACACATGCAAAAGGTAGTCAGTTATTTTACAAAGCGTCTTATGAGCGATGGATCATCGATCCAGGTTTAAACGGTTCTTAGTAGGGATAAATGTTTAGATAAATATTGATGTTTCATATAAAGACAAAAAAGCGATTTTTTTGCGAATTCATCAATATTAGGTACTTGAGGGGTCGGAGTGTTTTTATTTATTAAATCGCTCCATAGATAATGCTTTTTTTCAAACCATGTAATCACGCCAGAGGCGGACAAGCCCGCCGAAGGCGGATAAACCTCGTGGTTAAAGGATCGTAAAGAAAGATTTCACACAGTCTCTATTGGGGTTTTACCCTTTTCTACGAACCACTCTCCGCCGGACCACTTTTCTACGAGGTTTTCGAGAAATAGAAGTTATCTCGCTGGTTTTCCGGGATGCTGATTTAATGGACTCCTGATGGTTGTCTTCGCTATCCAGGAGTGCTTTTTTCCAGTAACGGCATGTTGCCCTTGGACATTTCAAAATCGTTTTATCAGCTTTATTGGATGCTTCTATTAAAAATGGGTTGTTGCATTTTGGACAGGGAATATGATGAGGTTTACCCCAGCTTATAAAATTGCATTCTTTGTTTGAACATTTATAATAAGCTTTTCCTGCTACTGTATTCTCAACCGTGACTTTCGAATGCTTGCATATGGGACATTCCAATGACAGATCTTCTTCAAAAGCCATAACACGTTTTTCAATATCATCGTCGTTTATGGAAGAATCTTCTTTTTCATAGTGTGTTTCCGGGTCAACGTCGTCTGTTTCTTTCACATTTTTAATATGGTCTTGAATCGATGCCACCTTGGACAAATCATCTTTGTTGTGGTCAAAAATGCTTTTGTCCTGTTCAGTAGATTTTAGATCATGTGAAGTGTCTTCATTAGAAGAGGCAGAATCAAGCGTGGCTGCCCTTGTGCCTATTTCGTCCACACTCGGGCTTTGCTCGTCAAAAACAGTCTTTGCCGGTTCTTCAAAAGACGTTATCACTTTCGTATCGGAACTTATCGTTTCCGCATCATCATGTGGTTCTGTTTCTGAAAGTTGTACCGGTGTTCTCGATTCTTCATCTTCAATATGCTCACGTTCATCTGAAGGTTTTTTATCTGGTTCAACTTCTTTTAAACCGGGCTTTCCGAAATCGACTTTTCTGATTTCAATTTTTCCCTTGTAAGCGTCTGAAGACAGAACTTTAGGTTCAGTGGAAAAACTCCTGGAATGATCCAAGAGGTTATCAGAAGATTTACGGCCCAAAATGGTAGGAGTTTTTAATTTTTCCCTCGGAGATACTTTTTGACTGTTTTGCAGCGATTTGTCCAACTTTTTAATATTGCTTCTTTTATCAGCATACTGGGCGGACACCTTTGAAGGTTCGGATTGCTTTGGCCCTTTTTTCAGAGGGACACTTTGCATCTGTAATACTTGATCAAATTGACTGGTCGCCGAATCGAGGTCTTTTCGCTTAGATTTTACTTCATCCATAGTCTGAACAAAATAAGCGACAAGGTTCATTCCGGGCATTTGTGGGAAAACCAGGTCGATAAGCCGGGCCATACTTATTGCGGGTTTTTGAGGGATAAATCTGTCATCATCAATATGAATATAGCCTTTCCGGATCATTTCCTCAACAACGATATTCATATCCCGATCAGCGCCAAATCCAAATTCTTCAAAATCACCTATTAATGTTTCATTTTTATATCGATCTATTTCATCGGAAGGAAAACTTTCTATCTCGTTCTCTCGTTCCATGAGCAGCATGATAAGTGATATGGTTACGGAATTCATGGACAGCTCTCCGACTCCGTAACGGCTGCCTATTAAACGTTCCAAATGTTTAAATAGAATCTCATCAAATACATTGAGCACATTGTTTTTTTCGCAGACTATATCTGGTTCCATCTGATTTTCTCTTTTTCCTTTATCTTGCCAAATCTAATGTCCGAAGTTTTCCAACATGAATATCTCTGTTTGTTGGTTACGATTCTTACAGGCCATAGCAAAAGCCGTTGAAAGATTGACAGTGTCGTGGTTTTTTCAAACACCAGCGTTTCGACTTTCAATACAATGGATATGCCTTACAAAAAGAGTTTTTGAAATAATTTGGTTAATCTGTGCCGCAATATTTCCGTCATGACTTTTTTGAAAGATATAACTATGCAAAACTTATACCATTTAAAGACATATCCCCCCAATTCAATTTGATTGGTGATATGTTTCGACATTCTATCATCATGTTATTCTCGCGATATATGAGGATGAAAAGTTTAACGAATGTAATGGAACGACTTTTGCAACTAACTCACTTAAGTTATGCGCCCGAATATAGTTAAAAAGCCTTTGAAGCTTCGGACCGATATAGATATTTTAAGGGTCGGGGAGTTTCTCTACTAAATCCTTGAATATCCATGGAGCGATTTTAGAGAAAAACACCCCGAGGGCTCAGATATTTTAAGGTAAAATATTTCCTTGGTGCATGATCGTATGTCACTAAAATACAAAGTGATCATTATCATTAAAACTCATAGGGAGATCTGTTTTTACAGATTTCCGTTTAAAGGAGATTCCAATGGCTTCAGCCATAACATTGGAAGGTATCGACCAAACCATATCAAACCTTCAATACAAAAATAAAAACACCCTAAAGTATAGATTCGTCCAGCATATAAGACAATATTATACCAGCGAGAGTTTCGTTGTATCCCTAAATGAGATAGACCATGAAGCGCTCATAAAAATGCTGTGGGATACAGATCATAGTCTTGAAGACATTAAGAATAAACGGAAAAACCTGAATGGCGTTAGATCTTCTGTAAATGCAGACTTTAAAAAGCTTTATGAAAGAGGAGAAAACCCTGGAGGGATAAAAATAGGATCAAGCAATATCTTTGTAATGTCCGAGGATGCAAAGGATAAAATCCTTAAGAAGGTAGGATATGATTTTCAGCCGGATGGGACACTTAAATTAGACCAGATAATGGATATCCTGAAGCTGGCAAGTGAAACCGTAACCGGTTCAATGGCAGTTGAAAATAAGGATAAAAAGGGCGGTTTAAAGAAAATAGATCGGCTGAAGGATCTTATCAAGGGATTATCAGAAAAGGTGGGTTTGGGCTCTCCGGAGTGGTCAAATGCTGCTCCTGAAGTCGGTGACATGGCCGCTAAGGGAGATGAACAAGGATCCGGTTCTATGGGAATGGCCGGGGTTCTTGATGAAGAGCCGCTGGATGAGGTTGATGAGGTTGCAGAAATTGCGGATCTGGATGATGAGGTAGAGTATATCGAGGGTGGTGCTGAAGAAGAGATATTGGATGATGTTGAAGAAGTAGAGATAGACGAGATTTCAGATACGGATACAGATGATTTGGTTGAGGCCGCCGAGGTTGATGAAGAAGTTGAAGATGTATTGGATGAAGAGGATACAGAATTAGACTATGTCGAAGAAGTTGTCGATGTTGAAGGAATGCTTGGAGGTGAGACTTCAGAGGAACCGGCAGGTGAATCCGGGCCCGGGGATGACGGCACCTTGGAAGGCGTCGGTCTTGGGCAAGAAAAGACAGGGATAGATATTGGTGGAGATGAGGCTCTATCCAAGGATGGCGAAACAGGACTTGAGGCTGGTGACAAAGAAGATGGTGAAGGCGTTGGCCATGACATGGCAGGGAGGGCCGAACATAGATTTGAAGAGGGGGAGGAGCAAAACGGGAATGAACAATTGGGGCTCCCGGTTGGTTCTTTGGGTCAGGAATGCAGCATTGAAGCAGATAGTAACATAAAAAAGGACAAACTCCTTGCCGAAGAATTCGATGGGTACCTGGGTTCTATGGACAGGCATTATAATCATTATATATTGATTCCGGATGGCGAATATATAATTGGCAGCAAGAACCCAAAAAAGGATGAAAAATCTGAACAGGTGGTATATTTGGAGCCTTTTTATTTTGGCCGTTTTCCCGTTACCAATGGGCTTTTCGAAATATTTGTTGAAAAAACAGGGTATAAAACCACTGCGGAAAAGGTAGGATATGGGACTGTTTATCATGGGCGCTTTGAAAGGAAAAAAGATGAAACAACAGGATTGATCACTTCCACATGGAATTCTTCACTTTATTGCGAAACAATTGAGGGCGCCTGCTGGTATCAACCATCCGGACCTAAAAGCACACTTTACAATAAAAGAAATCACCCCGTGGTTCAAATCAGTATGGAGGATGCCATGGCATTTGCAGCCTGGACAGGGAAGCGATTACCCACTGAAAATGAGTGGGAGGCGGCATCTAGAACTGCAAATGGATGGATATTCTCCTGGGGACCCAAATGGAAAAAAGATGCCTGTAACATTGAAGATAGTTGTACCGCCGACACGACAGCTGTAGACAAATATGTTGAATTTGAAAATGATTTCGGCATCGTTGACACCATAGGAAATGTTTTGGAATGGACGAATGACAGTTTTGGTTCAACGTCCCGAAACAATAATGGAGCAAAATATAGGGCTGTTAGGGGCGGAAGCTGGATATCAGGAAATGATATCAGATTATTCAGTCGAGTTCTGATGGAACCGGAATCACACTCTAATATTCTTGGATTCAGATGCGTCGCTTATTAGTGTTATTTGTGAAATGTTTGTCGGTTTTGTTTATATGTGTCAATAATTTGTCGGCACCAATTCAAGTAGCATAATTTTTACAAGCGGTTGATAAGAGATATATATCATTGAAAACACTATCTTTATGATCTTATTCTATAAACTTGATAAAGGTTCCTATAGAATAGGCACATATGTTGCAAAAGTTGCAGAATGACCATACTCCTTCAAGTTACTGGAGGTATAACAGTGGACAACGAAATAATAGGCTAAGCAATATAAAGAAATGGCAAATACAATACCGATAAAAAAAACCAACCCCAATAACGGTGTTCAATCGAGAAGATCGAGCCTTAAATCGACAATCATGGATCAATCCGGGGCCGGAAAAACCAAGATTGGCGAACTTTTATGTAAAGAAGGCTATATCACCGGAACCCACCTTGAAGATGCAATCAGTTATCAGAAAAAGAATAATGGGCGTTTGGGTAATATACTGGTCAAACTCGGCTACATTGATGATGAGACCATTGTAAATGTTCTAAGCCGTGTCCACAACTATCCAACCGTTAATATATCCAAAACCACTCCGGATCCGGAAGTTTTTAAAATTATGCCGTATGAAACGGCTAAAAAATATATGGCTTTTCCTTTAAGGTTCAAAGGAGAAGCGCTTGTCGTTACAATGGCAGAGCCCACAGATACCGGCGCACTGGATGGTCTGCAAAACGAAGTTAAGAAAAGTCTCAGTGTATGTGTCTCTACCGAAAAGGATATCGTTGATGGCTTCAAAGCCCATTATGAAATAAGTGATGAGGAATACAAAAGTTACTTTGGTATCCAAGATGACGCTGGTGAAGAAGAACCGGTTTCAACGGTCGACGACTTCGGTTCTCTGGTTTCAGAGGCCGTGGTCGATATGGAAGTGATAGGGGATCACGATGAAAAGGGGCTTGTCGACGAATATACGGCATCTGATGCACCGATTATCAAGCTTGTAAACGGTATTCTTGTTAAAGCCATTAATGAGGGTGTTAGTGATATTCATATTGAACCCTTTGAGAAAATGTTACAGGTAAGATACCGGCTTGATGGCTATCTGTTTAAGTCTATGAATTTACCGACCAGCATCAAAAATGCGGTAAATTCCAGACTGAAAATTTTAGCCGGGCTTAATATTGCAGAGCGTCGTGTGCCTCAGGACGGCAGGATAAAGATGGCCTTTGGAAAAAGGAAGGCCATCGATTTTCGTGTTTCAACATTGCCCACGCTTTTTGGTGAGAGCATCGTCATGCGTGTCCTCGACCAGTCTACACTGAGGGTGGACCTTTCTCAAATGGGTTTTGAGAAAGAAACATTGAATGGACTTGAGCGCTCTGTGTATCGACCCTATGGACTGCTGCTGGTCACCGGCCCCACAGGTAGCGGAAAAACAACCACATTATACTCGATACTCAATAAGCTGAACAAAGAAGATTGCAAAATACTCACCGTAGAAGACCCCGTGGAATTCAATTTCAAGGGAATCAACCAGGTGAGTGTCAAGACGGATGTGGGCATGACGTTTGCCGCAGCCCTCAGGTCTTTTTTGCGTCAGGACCCGGACATCATCATGGTTGGTGAAATTCGAGATCAGGAAACAGCGGAAATTGCCCTCAAAGCGTCCATGACCGGTCACCTCGTTTTCAGCACGCTTCACACCAACGACTGCCCCTCTACCATCGGACGTCTGGTGGATATCGGCATACCGTCTTATCTACTGGCATCCGCAGTAACAATGGTGCTTTCTCAACGCCTGGTTCGAAGACTTTGCCAAAACTGTAAGGCTATAGAGAAAAACATTAATCCAACGGAACTTGTGGACATGGGGTTTTCTCCTGATGAAATTTCAAAACTTCAAATCTACGGGCCCAAAGGCTGTCCGGAATGCATGGGATCCGGGTATAAGGGGCGTGTCGGCTTGTTTGAGCTGATGGAAATCACAGAAAATGTTGCCAGGGTAATTAGTGCCGATGTTTCGGAAGATATACTGAGAAAGACGGCGTTACATGAAGGCATGGTGACCTTAAGGAATGCGGGTCTGGAAAAAATTCGCCAGGGAGCGACTTCGGTTGAGGAAGTGTTAAGAAGAACAAATTTAACCAAGGGCTCAATTCCGGAATACCTTGCCAGTCCAGAGATTGAGGAATATGACAGTAAAGCTGTAATTTTCAGGGAAGGGAATAGAGGTTCTGATTTTTTTAAGCTGGTTAAGGGTGAACTGATTGTCGTAAAAGACGGGAAAAAAATATCAGAAATCGTTCAGCCCGGTGATTATTTCGGAGAAATTGCCGCCATAACCGGTAAAGAAAGATCCGAAACCGTCATTTCCAGAGGAAAGTCCATTGTCGAACGTTACCCCGGAGACAAGTTTCACGAACTTATCGACAAATATCCTAAAATTACCAATAAAATTTTAGAACAAATGGCAGGTCGTATAGATGCTTCAACTAAAGTTCTTGTAAACCTGATGAATCATAAACCACAATGAAAATAGAATGTCCAGATTGCCGCAAGGCATATAAAATACCAGACGAAAAAATTCCAATTGGAAAGAAATTCGCAGTGTCATGTTTGGCCTGTAAAAAACGGATTGTCATTGATTTAAGATCCGAAGCAAAACCGAATAAACCGCTTCAAATGCCAGAACCCGAGAAAGAAGTTCAAGCAGCTGAACCTGCCCCGGAACCTTCTTTTGGGAAAAAGCAACCCTCAGGCATTAAATTAAAATATGGCATTCTTCGCACAATGGACGACTTGCCGGCAATGCCTCATGTTGTCCAAAAAGCACAAGGAATAATGGCAAGACCTGATTCAAATATTAAAGAACTTGCCAGGGTAATAGAATTAGAACAGGCCATTGCCACCCGGGTATTGAAATTGGCCAATTCAGCATATTATGGTTTGAGCGGAAAGGTTTCCTCTATTCAGCATGCCTCGGTGTTGCTCGGGTTTAAAGCGCTTGGAGACCTGATATCCGTTGCAGGCATTTCAAATCTGATGAGCAAAAATTTGAGAGGTTACCAGCTCGATTCCGGAGATCTTTGGCGGCATTCCATTGCTGTTGCATTTGGTTCAAGGATTATTGCGAACAGAAAAGATACCGAGTTTGGGAATTTGGCCTTTTTCGCCGGACTTATTCATGATGCGGGAAAGCTGATCCTCGATCCATATGTTTACGAAAGAAAAGATTCTTTTGATGAATTCATGGCAGACGGCGAAAATACATTTGTAAATGCTGAAAAAACAATTCTGGGATTCGATCATTCCGAAATTGCCTCTGAGTTGTGCCAGAAATGGAAGATTCCCAACAATCAAAGGATTGCCATCCAATTCCATCACAACCCATCCAAATCAGACGGCAATGAATTGGCGTTTATCCTTCACATGGCGGATTACATCGCAATGGTAAACGGCTATGGGGCGGGTACAAACGGTGCACAGTATCTGACGGAAGACGGGGTTATGGAATTTTTAGATCTTAAAGAAGAAGATGTTGAATATATAAAGAAGGACGTTCAGGAATCCGTAGAAAAAATGTCTCAAGAGGTAAATGCCGGTTAATTGAAGATGTCAAGCTTACCCCGCCCATTTTTATTAGTCACACATTAAAAATCTATCAAACTAATCAACTCTACAACAGAATCAGAGGACAACGGGCGTGAACCTGATGTGTCTAATCATTTGTCGTCAGAAGTGATTTGGTTTTCCAACACGTCTTTTATGCCAGCCTTCACAAGGGCCGGTTTCATGTAAAGCTTGAGTTTATTTGCGCCCCTGGCATCCACAAAAGTATCTTCAAATGTCAGGTCTGCCTTTTTCAATACTTTTATACGATTGCCCATGAAGATAAAGTGAAAATTTAGTGCGCCATAAACAATTGCTGCAGCAATGATACATGCAATGAACAGCTTTTTCATATGGCCCCTCCAGTATTATAAGTATGGATACTATTTAATATTCGCTCCAAAATCAGAACCTAAAATCTACTGCTTAGTCGATTCGGAAAAACGACTTTATTTTGAAAATCATGCTGCTGGAAGAAGGCGTATCTGCGACTCTCCGACCGGCTTCCTCTGCCAATTCCTTCTGGCGTTTGGCCAGGATCTCGCCCAACTGGACAGAAATAGCGGGGTTGTTGTTTAAAATATTAGAAAAATTCTCTTTATCAATAATAATAACAGAGGTGTCTACCATTGCCCGTACTGTTGCAGTAATCGGTTCGCCGGTCAAAAGGCTCATCTCACCAAAAAATTCACCACTGTCAATGGTGGCAATTCTATTTTCCTGCTTTCCGGTTCTTCTAACGTAAACCCCGCATGAGCCGGTACGGATGATATAAAGGGAATCTCCCTGATCACCCTGTCGTACAATGAATTCTCCGGCCCCATATTCGGCAATCACTGAACGCTCTGCAATCTGAGTCCGGATTTCGGCTGACAGGGCTGAAAGAACCGAAACTTGACCAAGCAATTCCTCAATATTAAAAGAACTTTTTTGTGCTTCAAGTTCCTTGGCTTGAAAACGCCTTTCTATGTGATTAAGATGGACATCGCGAATAGGAAAAGGAATTTTAATATTATTACGACGAAGTGCATACCAGATCTGATAATTTATGTCTGATTTAATTTTAGGTTCATTTGCATAATTATTATGGCAAAACCGAATTTCATATGTAATGGCAAAATCACCGAATTCTTTAAGATAAACATCTGGTGGGGGTATTTTTAAAACCTGGGGATGCTGGCTCAAAACCTGTATAATGACATCCTTTACAGTATTAGGTGGTACTCAGTATTCTATTCCGATGTAAACCCGTGCCACAAGCGTTCGATTCGGTCTTGAATAATTAAAGAAGCTTTTATTGGTTATTTCCGCGTTCGGGATATACACCAGAATTCTTTCACGTGTAAGCAGTCGAGTAGATTTCCAGGTAATGCCAACCACCCGGCCTTGATTTTCTCCAAGTTTGATCCAGTCGCCAAGCCCGAAAGGACTTTCGATCTGCAGCATAAGACCGGAAATGAGGCTACTCAATGTTGTTTGAGCAGCAAAACCCACGACAACGGTTAAAACCGCCGAGGTTGTCATTATGCCGGTAAGATTAATATTACTTTTAAAGCGAAGCACAATGACAAGAAGGATTACATAACATGTGAGAAGTATAAGATCACGTGTGATATTGGGGAGCTCTTTTTTCTTTCTCAGGCGGAGCGGCAACTCAATGAAAAGAAAAAAAGTCAATCGGGCGACTGCCCATGACAGAATAACGGCGGAGGTAACTTGAATCCATGGAGCCAACTCAGCCGCCCAAGTTAGATCACGAGCAATCAATGCGATGATGCGTGTAATCAGATAAAGAATTAAAAGCCCAATAGGGATGGCGGGTATTTTCTGAAAGCGCTTGGAGATAATAGTGTAGCCGCTTAGAAAAATGACAGCAATTAGAATTAACCATAAAACAGTATCAAACACAATATGCCCCTTTTAAACGGAATCTTACCTTCGGGAAATAGGATAATGGTTGAAATTCTTTCGAGTAACGAATAACAAATAATTTTCAATTGAACGTCATCGCTCAATGGAGGTATAAGTTACAGGCCGGGGATCCTGTTACATCTTCATCCAGGAGATCTTGTCGGGTTGCCTGAATTCGTCTACAGTTCCGTCTCCGTCCAAGATATACTTCTCCCATATTCTTGTCGGAAATTTTGAAAAATAGAAATATCATTGTTTATCATTTCATGCACCTCCTGAACCACAAATCCAAATGATGAGGGCAATTTACCTTTCTTCCATTTAAACGTCAATAAAGAAAACATTTTGTGCCTGTTAAACCTCGCTATAACGGGCCATTCCTGATCAATATATTTTGTATCTCTCGTATAACGACTGCCGACGAATTGCCGACGACCTTGGCATCTAATTCCAGATTGAAATTTTCGATGTTTTTTCGAGTCAGGTTGGCCGATCCCAATACAACAACAGCGGTACCGTTCTGTTTTTCGATCAGGGTTAGTTTGGTATGAAACTGCTCCCCATGGGTATGGTACCACCTGGTTCTTATTTTGCCGTGTGATTTTTTCGTCAGCTCATAGGCCACAGGTTGATTGGGGAGTGAGTTGAACTGCCGTCGTGCGGATTGGCGGAAGTAATGACCGTTGTCCACTTTCCCCGGTTATCCGCCAAAATTACCTTCCGGTGATTTGCCTTGAAATTCAATAGCGCAAGATATGATCTTAAAGTAATTCCCGGCTCATCTTGGCTGAAAGGATGTTTAATATTGCCGCCGCTGTCAGAGTTGCCAAACCATTGTATGAATAGCCTCCAAATGGGGGAGTACAAAAGGTTGCTGTCACGCAATTCTCTGAGATCGGTGTAAATAACATTAATCCCCGCTTCCCTCAATAAAGCAACCTCTTTGGATTTTGCCCCGCCGTACACATTATTCACAGGGTCGGTGATAAAGTCTATTTTTATGGACGGAATCAGCTTCTTCTTCTTTATTAATCCGGACATTAGCTCGGAACAGAGCCTTCGGTAAGCTTTTTCACCCTTTCCTGTATATGAATTGAAGAGAAACATATCAATTAGAATGTACTCTCGGGCGTTATCAATCAGCGTAAAAATGGTGTCAAAAATCTCCTGTTCATGAACCGTTTCTCCAACAGCATTCTTATAGGTTAAATCCGAAAGAAATTCTATATTCTCGGCACCGACACAATATCCTTTGCTTTGATAATCAATACCTTCAGGTAAGGGCATGATAGCGTGAACACAGCCCGAAAAGACCAACCATAGCAAGAAGAGCAACAATGTCAGTTTACTCTTGGTTTTTAAGGATTCCACTTTTTCTTTCAATTCTATGTGTTCACGAATAAAGTGTTCTGTTTGGAGGATCATTACTATCACAGACAATACCGGGAAGTTTATAAGAAATAAGTGGATAACAAGTTTCCAAGCCACGTACTTTTTCTTACACTACATTCATATATGAAATCAAGGTTTTGCTGAACTTTCAGGGCGTTCCTTATAAAATTATCCCGATATGCTACGTTTTATTGACGTTGCTTTAAATAACGGGTGCGAAACTTGAATAATGTCGTAATGGTCCTTGTTGAATAAAAAAAAACACCGGGTAAAAAGGATGGTTTAAGGGATAAAAAAAACCTGGTCCTAATTTAGAGACCAGGTTTTGTTGGTTATGAATTAATATTATAACCGACTGAAATTATGGGTTGGGACGGCTCGAATTGAACGCGCGACCCTATCGTCCAAAGGCGAAAGTCTATTTCTATTTAACCGAATTAATTGAAAAGATATGATATAAATTGGTAAATTAAATGTATTGCCATTAGGACTTAATTTATTTAGTGTTGGAGCCTCACTGTTTTTCAAAGAGGCCAGGAGGAGAAAGGCCCGCTATCTAGGACCTTTCGGAACGTTGTCTACCACCAGGATATTTTGTTCTCCCGAAAATATCTTTCCGGATTTATTAAGCCCGGTTAGTATGAAGGTATTGTAGTCGCCGCTTTCCACGATGTCTCCTACAACTTTCCTCAAGAATTGTGCAACAAAATACCCCCTGTCGTCACTAAAGCATGAATCAGGATCTGCGAAATCGTCTCCGTCTACGTCTCCTACAAATAATTTTACTGAACCCGTATCTACCAAACTATCAGCAATATTTGTGTGCACGGTGACATAGTCACCTCCGCTCTGAAGATTGAGTACGTTAGGGGCTACATCAATCGCAATCGGAAAAAAGTCCTCTGCAAAAGCAAATGTAGTAAAGGATACCAAGGCTGCCACGATCAAAAAAGTTTTTTTCACTTTTTCCTCCCTTCCTTATAATTGATTGTTTTTGGGGTCATCATTGTTTTGGTTCATAATCATACTTAATGTCTAATGGTTTCACCGTATTTAATTCTTTTTAAATACACCACCCCCTTTCTACTGGTTATCAGATCATTTTGGACTCCCTACAAGCGGTAAAGAGTAGCTCCATTCTTCGGGCATAGTTTGAAAATGTGACAGGGATATAGGACTAATTCTGAGCCCCGGATTCCTCCCTATGCTGATATTGGTATTGATGTTGATTCTGTTTCTCAGTCATCTGCTGCTGCTGGTATTGATGTTGATGTTGATTCTGTTTCTCAGTTCTCTGCTGCTGCTGGTATTGATGTTGATTCTGTTTCTCAGTTCTCTCCTGCAACTGGTATTGATTTTGATTTTGTTGTGCTGGATTTGTTCCTAGGCTTCCCTTTCCGTGAGATCCATTATTGTTACCAAAACCATCACCGGCGCCAACGCCGGAGCCGCTGCCTGATCCACCGCCAGAGCCGCCACCCGAACCACCGCCAGAGCCGCCACCCGAACCACCGCCGGAACCACCACCCGAACCGCCGCCGGAACCGCCGCCGGAACCGCCGCCCGAACCGCCGCCAGAGCCGCCACCAGAGCCGCCCCTTGCAAGAACAGGCCGATGTTCAAGAAACTCAACCCATACGCAGGTTCCAGCCACTTCATGATTTCGAAAAAAAGTTAAAGCCTGATCCTCGACATCCGTGGCATCGGGTGTGGAACCCCATGCCGGTGTCAAGAACAAGGTCATTGCCATTAATACGAAGATGAATTTAATGCTTTTTCTCAACATAATATCTCCTTTCTAATTCATATTTTTTTCGGAAAAATATTTATTTTTATAGACAATTTCTGATTGAAAACCATTGCCTCATACGAGCAGAATGTTTTGAACTTAGCCTTTAATAATAAATAACGTATAAGATGTGTAAAGGTTACAACGAATCAAAAAAATATTTTTGTTACGACGATTGATATTGGGCAGAAAACAACCATAAGTATTCGAAACTGAGGACATTCTAAATTGGGGCGAAGCTTCATTCACCGTGGGGTG
>CAXMTB010000059.1:0-11294 GCA_964195835.1 uncultured Nitrospinaceae bacterium
CAAATGGACGCAAATGTAATTAGAAGATGAGAAGGTCGCGGAAAACAGGAAGTTAAGAAGGTTAGAAAATCAGAAGGTCGGAGACTCTAGCACATGCCAACCTTCTTACCTTCTTGCTCTTCACTTTCTAACTTTCTTATTTTTCAAAATATTTGTGTTTATTCGTGTTCATCCGTGGTTTCCCTTATCCTCTTTCCTCTTTTCTCTTTCCTATTTCTGGATTAAATGTTTTGGTTTTTGGTGCTTGAAATTTGTATTTTTAAACACAAGGCCTCTTATTTGTTGGCATACTCCACAGCCCTGGTCTCCCGAATAACCGTGACCTTTATCTGACCCGGGAATGTTAACGACTCTTCTATTTTCTTAGCCACATCTCTGCTGAGAAGGGTTGCCTCTTCATCGGAAATAATTCCGCTTTCTACAATGACCCTTAGCTCTCTTCCAGCTTGAATGGCATAAGTGTTTGCAACGCCCTTAAATGAATTTGCTATATTTTCTAGATCTTCCAATCTTTTTATATAATTTTCAAGTAGTTCTTTACGAGCCCCCGGCCTCGCCCCAGACAATGCATCTCCAGCCTGGATCAACAAATCATATACGGAGCTAGGTGGTATATCTTCATGATGCGCAGCAATAGCATGCTCAACCATCGGTGTTTCACCAAATTTTTTTGCCAACCTAGAACCGATAATGGCATGTTGCCCCTCAACTTCATGATCAATTGCTTTGCCAATATCATGCAGCAAACCCATACGTCTTGCCAGTTTAGGATTAAGACCCAATTCAGACGCCATTATCCCAGATAAAACACCCACCTCAATCGAATGCTGCAAGACATTCTGGGCATAACTGGTTCGAAATTTTAGCCGTCCGATATATTTAATAAGTTCGTTATTGATACCGTGAACACCTAAATCAAATGCTGCCTGTTCACCCGCTTCTTTAATCGTCAAATCCACTTCTTTCTCTACTTTTTTAACAACATCTTCGATACGGGCCGGATGAATTCGCCCATCTGCAATCAACCGCATCAGAGAGAGTCTGGCAACTTCACGCCGAACCGGATTAAAACCTGATAAAATAACCGCCTCCGGTGTATCGTCGATAATAAGATCAATCCCTGTTGCCGCCTCAAGCGCACGTATATTTCGACCTTCTCTACCGATGATTCTCCCTTTCATTTCATCGTTTGGGAGCTCAACCACAGAGACCGTTCTCTCAGCAACGAAATCACCGGCGTACCTTTGTATGGCGGTGGCCATGATCTCTGCTGCTTTTTTATCCGCCTCTTCTTTTGTTTCATTCTCTATCCTTTTTATCGTTTTGGCGCCTTCATAACGGGCTTCATTTTCCATTGCCCTGATGAGAAGTTCTTTTGCCTGTTCTGCTGTTAAACCTGAAATTTTTTCGAGCTGCCGCTTTTGTTCTTCAAGGAGTTCTTGATACTTTTTTTCTTTCCGTTCAATGTTTTCTTCATCTTGAATGACCTTTTTTTCTTTTCGCAAAATCTCTCGTTCTCGACGCTCGAAATGTTCCACTTTGCGATCGATATTTTCCTCTTTTTGCATCAACCTTCTCTCTCTGTTTTTTAATTCAGATCGAGTGTCTTTGGTTTCAGCATCGAATTCGCCTTTCATTTTGAAAAGCCTGTCTTTAACATCCAGCTTGGCTTCTTTTATCAGTGTTTCTGATCTTAGTTTGGCATCTTTTAATATTCGCGAAGTTTCTTTTTCAGCGGCTTTAACTTTCTGGGATACAATTAATCCTTTGACCCAAAAAGCAATTGCAAAACCAACTATAAATGCGACTAGGCCTATTAATAGATTATATTCATTCATTATCTTTCTCCCCGGGATTATTTATATTTGGTGTTTAGTGTTTGGTGATTTAATAGGCTTGTTATACCGTATGTATTTCACGCAAAACACCAAATACTAAACATCAAATACTTGATGCACACGACGTATTTCGATTTCATCACAAATGAATTAATACGCTTTTAGCGCCACGACAACAGTTTGTAAAAATATCGCTTTAATATCAAAAACGATATTGCCTGCTATACGAAACGTCTTTGGAAAAACCTATTATGAGGTGGATTTGGAATGACACTTTTTGGAGGAAAAAGGCAAGGTTTTTAAATATTTTTCCTGCAACGCTATATTTCAGTATATCAGTAAACCTGGAAATAAATAGCCCGCTTTATCAGGTCGATGATATTTTTTATGACCCGCTCTTTTTAGATTTGAGTTAAACAGGACCCCTGCCACAATGCCGTGTTGGGAGGTCTTTGATCCATAATAAATAGGTGGGCGCCCTATAATTTCTTTAGGCTTTTCTGGGCAAGCAGAACATGCACACCAAAATCAGAGAAGGCTCCCTTTAAATGAAATGTTGGGTCAAAGAACATCTTCCAATCACAAACACGACAGGGGCCGTATGTGTTTAAAAACTCAAATAACTTCAAGGCCGTATTTTATATCGGGAAATTAAAATAAATATCTATTTTTGCCCGCTACCAATACAAATAAAAGTGACGGGGGAAAAAATAAAACAACCTGTTACAAATTTATAACCTTCATTTGTTGATAAGCTTCACCCATTAACTGCCGCATCAAGCGTATGTATCAGATTTGCAGATTTTTTAGAAATATCTATCAACAAATCTGAATGACTCTTTTTTAGTTTAATATTTTCATTGGCAATATTAAGCGCAGCTAGAATCAAAGTCGCAAGTTTGTTTACAGACGATTTGCTTGAATATTGGGTTTCTATCTTGGTCACTTCTTTTACCAGATGATCAGCAACCTCTTTTGCATCGCCCACATCTGATTGTGCCTTAAATGTATAAGGTTGACCAAAAAGCTCTATTGTTACAAGTTGTTCCAATGAATACGTTTTTTACCTTTCCCAAACCGCCCCTTCCGGCCATCAATCAGCTTCTGTCATATCTTCCAGTCTGCCCAAAAGACCATCGACCTTTGACCGAATCAAGGCTCTCTCTTGTGCATAATTGTTTTCCGCCTCAACCTTACCTTGAAGCTCTTCCTCTAACCTCTCAACTTTATTTCTAAGTTCTAATTTCGTCGTTTCAAACGACTTGCAAACATTGATCAGATTTTCAACTTTCTTTTCAATTTCTTCAAATTGTTTTAAAATAGATTCGTTATCCAATGATACACCTCATAATTAAGTATGATAAACTATATTCCTTTATCCAAATGAAAGTCAAGACATAATCCTCATTCTGTCGCGCATAATGTTCTCAATAATATCAATAAACAAAAAAGGGCAAACCTTATAATGGGTCTGCCCTTTAAATAAAATTCGCCTCCCCATTTTTGGGGATCACGTCATATTATAAAATCAATATCCGATACCATAAAAAGCTTATCTAGGGATTTCGATGAGCCCTATACGGTGTAGGGCTCTTTCCAGAGCTGCTTTGGCCCTGTTAAAATCGATATCTTCAGCCTTGCTCTGGGCCAAACGTTCCTGGGCGCGCTCCATAGCGGCTTTGGCACGGTCAACGTCGATATCCTTTCGCCTTTCAGCAGATTCCGCCAGTACAGTCACTTTGTCAGGCAGTGCCTCTGCAAACCCGCCACTGACAAAAACGTATCTTTGAGCCCCGCTGGCATCTGTATAGTGCATCTCTCCTGTCTTCAAGGTTGTCAAAAAAGGCGTATGGCCGATAAGCACACCAAATTCACCGAGGCTGCCGGGCGCCACCGCAATTTGGACTTCCTCGTCAACGACATACTTTTCAGGAGTAACAACTTCTAATCTAATATTTCCAGCCATGTTATAACCTTATATTTCCTATGCGTTATGCGGCTTCAGCCATTTTTTGGGCTCTTTCCACCACCTCTTCAATGCCCCCTACCATGTAAAATGCCTGCTCCGGAATATCGTCATGTTTACCGTCACAAATCTCCCCGAAAGCCCGAACGGTGTCTTCAATCTTTACATAGCTGCCACTTTTCCCCGTAAAGGCTTCGGCAACATGGAACGGCTGGGACAAAAATCGCTGGATTCTACGTGCTCTACCCACGGTAATTTTATCCTCGTCGGACAATTCTTCCATACCCAGAATTGCGATAATGTCCTGCAGTTCTTTATATTTCTGAAGGATCATCTGTACTTCTCGAGCAACCTGATAATGTTCTTCACCGATGTAAGCGGCATCTAAAATTCTCGAGGTCGAGTCGAGCGGATCGACAGCGGGATAAATTCCAAGTTCGACGATCTGGCGTGACAGAACCACCGTCCCGTCAAGATGGGCAAATGTTGTTGCCGGCGCAGGGTCTGTCAGGTCGTCCGCAGGCACATACACACATTGAACCGACGTGATCGAGCCTTTGTCTGTGGATGTAATACGCTCCTGCAATTCGCCAAGGTCAACGGCCAGTGTCGGTTGATACCCCACAGCCGAAGGCATTCGACCCAAGAGGGCTGAAACTTCCGATCCCGCCTGAGTAAAACGGAAAATATTATCGATAAAGATCAAAACATCCTGGCCTTCTACATCTCGGAAATACTCCGCAGCCGTTAAAGCCGAAAGGGCAACTCGAGCCCTGGCTCCGGGAGGTTCCGTCATCTGACCGTAAATCAAGGCAGCCTTGGGAAGCACCCCGGAATCTTTCATCTCGTGGTAAAGGTCATTGCCTTCACGGGTGCGCTCACCCACTCCGGCAAACACGGAAATACCACCGTGCTGCATGGCGATATTATGGACCATTTCCATCATGATAACGGTCTTCCCGACACCGGCCCCACCGAACATACCCATTTTCCCGCCTCTGGGGAATGGTACCAAGAGATCGATAACCTTTACACCGGTTTCAAGAACGCGAACCGACACGTCCTGCTCGGTAAATTTCGGTGCTTGGCGGTGAATCGGCATCATTTTTTCCTGGCTGACCGGGCCGAGTCCGTCCACCGGTCGTCCCACGACGTTAAGAACCCGTCCGAGACCGGCTTCACCCACCGGCATCATGATTTCATTGCCGGTATCCTTGACTTTTTGCCCGCGAACCAGACCGTCGGTAACATCCATGGCAATGGTGCGAACCACATTATCACCCAGGTGCTGTGCAACCTCCACAATCAGGTTGTCCGGCTCATCGTTGATGGCAGGGTTCGTAATCGCCAGTGCCGTATAAATGGACGGCAGATTCCCCTGCTCGAACTCCACGTCAACGACAGGCCCCATAACCTGCGTAATCTTTCCTATATTTTCTCCCATCTAAAGACCTCCTGTTAAAATGCGGTATTATATTTTTTTATTTAGCCTTTAAGCGCCTCGGCGCCACCGACGATATCCATCAATTCCGCAGTAATCGCCGCCTGTCGTGCTTTGTTATATATCAGAGTGAGGTTTTCAATAATATCCTTACAGGCTTTGGTGGCATTATTCATTGCGGCCATCCGGGCGGCGTGTTCGCTGGTGGATGTTTCCAGCAATGCGCTGTACAACTGAACATAAACGTTCTTTGGCAGCAATTCACCCAGAAGCTCCTGGGGTGAAGGTTCACAAATATGTTCTGCAAGATACGGCGCTTCTTCTTTTTCAATCTCCTGTTCGGCGGATTCTATGGGCAGTATCGGGAGCACCTGTTTGAGTACCGGCATCTGCCTTGCCATACTGACAAATTCAGCATAAACAAGGTGGACTTCGTCATAGGTTTTATCCAAAAAACCGTTGATCAACTTCTGTCCGGCACTTGATGCCACATTAAATCCGAACCTGGCTCCGACGACTCCCA
Source organism: uncultured Nitrospinaceae bacterium (assembly GCA_964195835.1). Taxonomy (GTDB): domain Bacteria; phylum Desulfobacterota; class Desulfobacteria; order Desulfobacterales; family UBA11574; genus UBA11574. The sequence goes on from CAXMTB010000059.1 coordinate 5,769, forward strand.
AATATTCGTCGACCCTTTCAACTTTATTTTTCCGGCACCAATCGCGACCTTTTTTCCCGAAATTGGTAAATACGACGTCGATGCCCTGCGCTTCCTTTTCTTTTTTGAACGCCTGGGCCTTTGATATCAGGTTCGCGTTGAAACCAGCGCATAGACCGCGGTCAGAGGTACACAAAACAATGTGTACTTTTTCCACTTCCTCACGGACCTCCAGCAAAGGGTTTGTCTCCTCCCCGGCCTTCTCGGCAAGGCTTCCCAAAACTTCAGCAAACTTACCGGAGTAAGGTCGGAAACCCTCCATGCTTGTCTGAGCACCACGCAACCTTGAAGCCGCAACCATGTTCATGGCCTTTGTAATTTGCTGAGTCTTTTTAACCGCAGATATCTTTGTTTTAATGTCTTTTAATGTCGCCATAGACTTTAGCCCTTATCACACGATTTGTTTGAAATTGTTCGTCAATCTTTCACCCGATGTTCCAACACATAACTTCGACTATTTGATTGTGTCCTGGAATTCCGCATCATATGCTGTCAGGGCCTCGGTCATCAGTTTATCTATTTCTTCCGTAAATTCTTGTTTTTCTTTCAGGCCTTCAAATATCTGAGGATATCTATCTTCAAGAAACGAATAAAGTCCTGCCTCATACTTGGCAAGCACAGCAACCGGGTATTTGTCAAGAAAGCCTTTGGTTCCGGCAAACAGGATCGACACCTGTTTTTCCATGGCCAGCGGCTGATACTGGGGCTGTTTTAAAATTTCCACCAACCGTTCACCACGGGTCAACTGTTGCTGTGTGGCCTTGTCGAGATCGCTTCCAAAAGCGGCAAACGCTTCAAGCTCTCGGTATTGGGCCATATCGAGCCGCAACGTACCGGCCACCTGTTTCATGGCCTTCACCTGTGCAGCGCCGCCGACACGGGAAACAGACAGTCCTACATTGATCGCCGGTCGAACACCGGCAAAAAAGAGGGCAGGCTCAAGATATATCTGTCCATCGGTAATGGAAATAACATTGGTGGGAATGTAAGCGGAAACGTCGCCAGCCTGGGTTTCAATAATTGGAAGTGCGGTCAAAGAGCCGGCGCCAAGTTCATCGTTCAGCTTGGAAGACCGTTCGAGCAGGCGAGAGTGGTTGTAGAAAATGTCGCCCGGATACGCCTCGCGTCCCGGCGGGCGTCTTAAAAGAAGAGAAACCTGGCGATAGGCTGCAGCCTGCTTGGAAAGGTCGTCATATATGATCAGGGCATGCATTTTTTTGTCCCGGAAATATTCGCCCATGGCGCAACCGGCATAGGGAGCGACATACTGCAACGTGGCCGGATCACTGGCGCAAGCGGCAACAATGGTGGTGTATTCCATGGCGCCGTGTTTTTCCAGAATCGCATGGACCTGAGCCACCGTCGATTTTTTCTGACCGCAGGCCACATAAATACAGTAAATGTCCGTATCCTTCTGAGCGAGAATGGCGTCCACGGCTACAGCGGTTTTACCGATCTGGCGGTCACCGATAATCAGTTCGCGCTGCCCTCGTCCAACGGGGGTCATGGCATCGATGGCCTTTAGACCGGTATAACACGGTTCATGCACGCTTTTACGGGCAATAACCCCTGGTGCCATCATCTCTACCCTTCTGGACTCTTTGGCCTCGATAGGTCCTTTGCCGTCCAAGGGTTCGCCAACCGCCGAAACCACTCTGCCAAGCACGGCTTCACCCACGGGAACCTGGGCGATTCTGCGCGTCCGTTTGACAATGTCTCCCTCTTTGATGTGAATGTCCTCGCCCATGATGGCGACACCCACATTATCTTCTTCGAGGTTCAACACAAGACCGAGAATGCCGCCTGGAAATTCAACGAGTTCCAGTGCCATGACTTTCTCAAGGCCGTATACCCTGGCGATACCGTCACCCACCGACAAGACTGTCCCGGTTTCACTCAACTCTATTTTCTTGTCGTAATCCGTAATCTGCTCTTTAATGATCTGACTTATTTCTTCAGCTCTTAATTCCATTATATGCTCTCGCCCCTTTTTAATGATTCTCTCATGTTGAGTAATTGTGATTTGATACTACCGTCCAGAACCAGATCTCCTATTCTTGAAACAATCCCCCCGATAAGGCTGGGATCCTGTTCCACTTGCAGGATAATATCTTTACCTGTCCTTTTCGACAGAGTTGTACGGATCTTTTCAACGATCTCGGATGAAAGTTCTGAAGCCGAGACCAAACTGGCCCGTAAAACACCTTTGAGCTCGTCTGCCAGTTTCTGATAAAAATCATTGATAACACTTAAAAAATCGAAGCGACCTTTGTCAAACAATAACAGAAGAAAAGATCCAACGATTTTGGAGATACCCACTTTATCAATAACTGTCTCTAAAACTTTTTTACGGCCAGAAGCACCATAAAGGGGATTTGTAATCGCCTGTTCAAGCTCTTTTTCTTTAGCCATCAGTTTGGCAAATCCATCAAGTTCATCCCTGTAGGTTTCAGCTTGACCGTCCTCTTTACCGATAATCAAAAGTGCCTTGGCATATCGCCGTGCTATGGTTAAATTTTTCACTATGCCACCACCTTATCTAAATATTCATCCACCAGCTTTTCCTGGTCTTTGGCCGTAATTTTATTTTTCAGGATTTCTTCTGATTTTTGTAGCGCCTTTTCCAGTATCTCTTGCTGAAGCTCTAATTTGGCCTGTTTGAACTCATGATCGATGTTGCGACGGGCTTGTTCTTCCAATTTATCAGCGGCCTTTTTCGCTTCATCTATGATTCTGGCTTTGGCCTCATTCCCCTGCCGGATATAATCTTCGATGAGTTTTTCAGTTTCCTGTTCCAGGCCGGAAAATTTTTCGGTGTATTCCGCCAGCTGTTTCTCAGCCGCTTGTTTCTTTTCTTCAAGTTCGCTGAGTTGTTCTTTGATCCCGCTAATTCTTGAATTTAGTGCCTGGGATACCGGCTTTCGCATAAGAATGAAAAGACCGATGGCCAAAACTCCAAAATTCATTACCTTGTAGGTGTCCGTCGCAGCCCATCCTTTTGACTTCTTCTCACCTTCCGACGAGGCCAAAGACACTCCGATAAAACAGAAGAAAAGCATCGTCATTATAACCATCGTGATTGATCCTTTTTTAAAGATCAGTCGCTTTAGGTTATTTTTAGGCCATTTTTTACAATTCAGGTTCATTAAACAGCCCTCCCCAAAATTTTTTCACTTATGGCATTTGCAAAAGTATCAATCTCCTTATGTAGAGATGCTCGAACACTCTGTGCATCCTTTGCGACCTTTTCGCGAACTTCCGCAAGATTTGCCTGAGCCTTTTGATTAATTTGTTCTACAATCTTTTTTTCTTCCTCAGCCCCCTCTTTTAACAAGACTTCTTTTTCATTTAATCCCCTGACCCTGGCATCTTTTATACCTAAAAGAAACGCCTCATCTTTCCCTGCTGCGTCTTCATTCAGCTTTTCGACATTCTGCTCAAGACTTGTAATTTTTTCCTTTCTGTCAATGAGTATTTTTCGAATCGGCCGGTATAAAATGATGTTGAGTACCCATATGATAATGAGAAAATTGGCGATTTGTACAAAGAGCGATATATCTGGCAAAACCGATATTGAAGCACCAAAAGCTACCCCTGCAAACGACACCAAAGATAGTGATAGAAATAAAATGAAAACGATATAATTTTTCAGGTTTAAACCGGAAATTTTCATATAAAGATCCTCCATCGCTGAAACCTGCAATCCAATTTTTTTTTAAATGAATTTTTTAAATAGAATTCTGTCCACTTACGTTTTTAACTCGGCGGTCTATAACATCAGCCATAAATGTTGTCAAAGGTTTTTTTTAATTTTCGTCAGGCTTTTAGGGGGAAAGAAAATTTTTCATATAATCTGTTTCCGTTACAATGAAATTGTTCACACTTTCATGGAACAATTTCCATTAAATATGACTCCGGATTTAATGAGAACAGCCGGAGACTGAATGTCTCCTTCAATACGCCCCGGCGGATAAACTTCAATTCTTTTTCCGGCATTGATCTTACCGTTTACCCTGCCCATTATGATGGCAACGTTAACCATGATCTCCCCATTTACAGTAGCCGTCTCTCCGATGATCAGCTTACCGTTAGTGCTATAAATTTTTCCAACAACATTCCCCTCCAGCCGAACCGTATTTTCAAACTCGACGGTCCCTTCGATGGTGGTGCCCGGTCCAAGCAACATGGTTATAGTGTCAGGATTTTTTGTTTTTATCATATTCTCCCCCGAGCTATAAAATAAAATATATTTATTATCCCAAACAGTTAACGCGGGTTATTCATGGTTGTGATGCATCTTGTGGCTATTCAGCAAGGAAGCGTCTCATGCTGATGTTCAGCAAAAGGCCGACACAAATCATTGTGGTAATGACCGATGAACCCCCGTAACTGATAAACGGCAGCGTCACGCCGACAATCGGCATCAGCCCCATTGTCATGGCGATATTGATAGAAACTTGCCAGAAGATCATTGCGGTAACCCCAACAGCGATAATGGTACCAAAGGGCTCTCGGCACCGATACGCAATGGTCAATCCCCAAATGATAAAAATCAAAAACAGGCTTAAAAGAATAAAAGCACCGATAAATCCCCATTCCTCTGCCAAAACAGAAAAAATAAAATCCGTGTGCTGTTCAGGTAAAAAGGCGAGTGCGTTTTGAGTTCCTTTTAAAAACCCCTTGCCGGAAATCATACCCGAACCGATGGCAATTTTGGATTGTATAACGTGATAACCGGCACCCAGTGGATCACGGTCCGGATCTAAAAATGTCAATATCCGCCGCTTTTGATATCCTTTCAAGAAAAACCAAACCAAAGGAACTGCTATGGTACACGAAGTGATGATACATAAAAGCGAACGTCTTTCAATTTTTACAAAAACTGTCATTGAACCGGCAATTAAAAGCACAATCATGCCTGTACCCAAATCCGGTTGTTTAACAATTAAAATAAAAGGGATTATCGCCAATACAAAGGGGGTAAACAGCTCACGCAAATTTAATCCTCCGATATTGGCATGTTTGGAATAAAACCTTGCCAGAATGATGATGACAGCGATTTTGGCAAGTTCCGACGGTTGAATTGAAACAGGCCCCATCATAATCCAGCGCCGTGCCCCTGCCACATATTTGCCGAACAGCAATACATATATTAAAAGGAACATACACATTGCATAGATAACAGGAGCCCATCGATCCAACAACTTGTAATTAATGAAAAGAGAAAAAATCATTGCTGCCAGTCCGATGCAATACCAGACCAATTGCTTGAAATACAGTATTTTTTGCGGCCCTGCCGTTGATGATGTGACTGCACTATAGAGTGTTAAAAGCCCTAAAGATACAATTAAAAACGTCAACCCAAGTAGGCCCCAGTCAAAATGTTTTACAAATCTGCGATCGATCATCATTGCTTCAATCCATTATGTTCTTTTTTGTGTACTACTGGTCACTGGCAACTTTCAGTTTGACGGTTTTTGAGTTTTC
>CAXMTB010000059.1:11304-16102 GCA_964195835.1 uncultured Nitrospinaceae bacterium
CAACGCCGTAATTGGGCGTTAGATGCATTTTTGAGATGGCTTGTAGTGTGCTACTGGTCACCTGCAACCTTCAGTTTGTCGGGTTTTGAGTTTTCATCCTGTCCAAAATAAGTTTTAATGACTTCCCTTGCGATGGGCGCCGCCGCGCTTGATCCATGGCCACCATGCTCTATAATTACGGAAACTGCTATTTTAGGATCATCAGATGGCGCATAAGCAACAAACCATGCATGTGATTTTAGCCGGTGTGACAATTTTTCTTCAGACAGACCGTGCTCTTTGCTGCGCCCAACCACCTGGGCAGTCCCTGTTTTTCCACTGATATCGAGGCCCTCGACGTGGGCAATCCATGCGGTTCCTTTTTTATTGTTAACCACCTCTTTCAGGCCTTTTTTTATAATCTCCAGCGTTTTCTTACTAACAGGCAGCTTGCCGACCAACTGCTTTTTGCTTTCAAGGATAACCGATCCTTCCGGCGAATAGACAGACTTGAGTATTAAAGGCTTGTACATTTTTCCGCCATTTGCCACTGCTGATGTTAAAACAAGCATCTGCAAGGGTGTTGCAAGATCAAAGCCTTGTCCAATCGCAACCGAAAGAGTTTCTCCCCCCTGCCAGGCAACACCGGTACGACGCTTTTTCCATTCTTTTGTCGGAATGAGCCCCGCTGCTTCGTGATCCAGGTCGATCCCGGTAGGCGATCCCAAACCGGAAGCAATGGCGTACATTGACAAACGATCAATGCCCAGATTCTGGCCGACTTGATAGAAATAGACGTCACAGGATTCAGCCAGCGCTTTGATCACATTGACGCTGCCGTGGCCTGCAGGCTTCCAGCATCTGTAAACCCGATTACCATATTTATAATATCCAGGACAATAAAAGGTCGTATTTTTATCGATAACGCCTTCCTCGAGCCCCGCAATTGCGGTAATAATTTTAAAGGTAGATGCCGGAGGATACTCACCATGGATAACCTTGTTTGCAAGCGGTCTTAACGGGTTGGAAACCAGAGCATCCCACTGCTCATGCGACATGCCGTCAACAAAGATATTCTGGTCAAACGAAGGAGAACTTGCCAAGGCAAGGATTTGGCCTGTTTGAGGATCCATGGCCACCACTGCGCCGGCGACACCTTTTAATAGCGCTTCAGCCTTTTTCTGAACACGCAAATCGATGGTCAGATAAAGGTTCTGTCCCGGCTGCGCGTCGACTGTTTTTAAATTTCTAACCACCTGCCCCATGACATTGACTTCAACCTGACGCCCCCCTCTTTTTCCCTGAAGGAAAGACTCAAATATTTTTTCGATTCCAAACTTCCCGATATAATCGCCAACCGTATACCCTGGATATTCTCCTGAATTCAGCTCATCTGCGTTTATTTCGCTCAAATACCCGATGAGATGAGCAGCCGTCTGTCGCTCTATGTAGTATCGGCGAGGTTTTACATCGACAATAACCCCTGGAAGATCGAATTTTCGTACCTCGATGGCAGCCAAAGCATCCCGCCCGATATCCTTCTTCAAAAGTATCGGTTTATAGGATGAAACCGTTTTGTCGTTCTCAATCTTTGACATCAGTTCAGATTCAGGAACATTGATGTATTTAGACAATTTTTTGACAGTCTGCTCAACCGGTTTGGCATCTTTTAACACAATGTTAAGATCGAACGCCGGTCGATTATCAACCAGCCGTATTCCATTGCGATCAAAAATCATTCCTCTGGATGGATCTGTACTTTGCAGGCGAATACAATTATTTTCCGATAATCGCCTTAACTCCTCACCATTAATCACCTGAAGGTAAAACAAACGTATAAAAATCAGACAAAAGGTTCCTGCAACACAAAACGCTATTCTAGCCAATCGTTGTTTGTACCAATCCTGATCTGCAGTTTTTAAATATTTGGTCAAAGCGTTCCTCAATGAAATGTATTTGTTGAATTCTTTTAAACCTCAATTGAGGTTTAATTTTTCTTAACAAATATTTCCTTGGACCATCGATCCCATCGCCGATGTGAGTAATTAAAGAACATCAGAAAAAGTGGTCCGGTGAATAAGGCCCATAAAACCTGCACGATAATCGTGCTCACCACTGCTTCAGAGATCCGTGAACTTTGTTCAAACATGGCACTGGTTCCAATGAATATCAAATTCTCCATCAATACTCCCGCAGCAACAACAAATGGCAAAAGCAGGCTGTCACCGACATGCAGAAAGGTAATTGCCCGTCGCACGCCAATAAACAGCCATACATAGGCTGTTAAATAGAGACCGAAAGGCCCTCCGGAAATGATATCCATGAAAAAGCCAAAAATAAAAATAACGACCATACTTTCACGAACGGAACGAAAAATACTTAAATAAATAATAAAGGGGGTTAAAAGATCATAGAATCTTTCAAATAAAGGGATATAGGGCATAACTGTCGTCTGAATGACGATCAGACAAAGGCATATAAAGATATGTAAGCAATGCGTCATTGCTCAGGCTCAAATTCTTTCTTTTTCGGGTTCAATACAATCAGAACCTCTTCAAGTTTTTCAAAATCAACATATGGTGTAACGGTCACTTCCTGAAATATCCCGGATTTTGGCTTGATGACGGCCGAGACATACCCTACGGCAAGCCCCTTTGGAAAAACACCATCCAACCCGGATGAAACGACAATATCACCTATTTCAATATCATGTTTTCGCAATACATATTTAAAAAGGCATTGTTCTGCCATACCACCCTTGATGATGCCTCGCGCTCTGTCATTTTGTACCAATGCATCCACCGCGCTGTTATGATCGATAATCAACAAAACTTTAGAATAATTGGCGGATACATCTGTAACTTGCCCTGCGATTCCTTTGGGAACCACCACAGCCATACCTGATTCAACCCCGTCGTTTTTGCCTTTATCGATAAGAACGGTTTTAAACCAGGGGGAAGGATCCTTGCCGATGACTTCGGCTGAAAGGACGCGATTTGTTATCGTTTTTTCAAAATTCAGCAAATTTCGAAGACGGGAATTGGAAAGCTTAAATTCTTTGAGCTGGATGTTGTTTTCAAAAGCTTTGTTTAACGCTTTTTGATAATTATCATTCTCTTTCGCAACATTAACCACAAAGAAATAATGTCGCCAGATATCTCTTACAAAACGGATTGAACTGGTGGAAGCCTTCTGAAAAGGGGCGATTAAAGAAATAGCGATCCGTCCGGGTCTATAATAAGAAATATACCGGCGATTGAAAATAGAAAGGAGTATGATGTTGACAGCAATCAGAACAATCACGCCAATAATCATTACCATCTTTTTCGAAAACATGTATTTACTGAATTACAACTTGCTTGAGGATTTCAATGCTATCGAGAGCTACACCAGAGCCAAGTGCCACCGTAAGTAATGGATTCTCGGTTATCGTTATAGGAAGGCTGGTTTCCTCCCTGAGAAGCTTGTCCAAATTCTTTAATAGTGCGCCCCCACCTGTCAATACAATTCCTCTATCGACAATATCGGCAGCCAATTCAGGCGGTGTTTGTTCCAATGCTATTTTGACGGTTTCTACTATGGCATCTACCTGTTCTGAAATCGCCACCCTAATCTCTTCCGAATCGATGGCCAAAATCTTGGGGATTCCTGATGCAAGGTCCCTGCCTTTGACTTCTATTGTTTCAAGATCCTGGGGCTCAGGATATGCATTTCCGATGGTCGTTTTAATGATTTCGGCTGTCCGCTCGCCGATCAACAGGTTATATTTCCGTTTGATATAATGAATAATGGCAGCATCCATTTTGTTACCCGCCACCCGAATGGACCGGCTGTAAACGATTCCCGCAAGAGATATGACCGCAACTTCAGTGGTACCGCCACCAATATCGACAACCATATTACATATCGGTTCGGTTATGGGAAGGCCGGCCCCGATGGCCGCCGCCATGGGTTCTTCAATCAGAAACACCTCACGCGAACCGGCTGATTCAGCCGATTCCTTGACGGCACGTTTCTCAACCTGGGTAATTCCAGATGGCACGGCAATCACAATTCTTGGCCGAACAAAGGTTCTCCTGTTATGGACCTTATGGATAAAATGACGAAGCATCGCCTCGGTAACTTCAAAATCAGCGATAACCCCATCCCGCATGGGCCGAATCGCTACAATATGGCCGGGTGTTCTTCCCAGCATAGCCTTGGCCTCAGACCCAACCGCCAGAACACGATTTTTCATGCGACCATCCGTTCGGACCGCAACCACCGAGGGTTCATTCAATACAATACCTTTGCCCTTAACATAAACAAGCGTATTTGCCGTACCCAGATCAATGGCAAGATCATTTGAAAAAAAACCGAGTAGTCTATCTAAAAATAGAGCCATAACCCCTCATCTTCACGCGCTAAAAGTTTACATGTCTGTTTGTTTTAATATTATCTTTATCAATCTTTGAAATGGGCCTGATGTTAAAAGATGTTATAAAATTTTTTAAAATATCAAAATTGTTCTATAATGACAAGAGAATTATCACAATATCCATCTTTTTGATTGAAGTATGTGATTTAAAAAAATAGTATCAGAAATGGTTTTAAGCAACATTTATGCCAATTAACATTTTGGTGATCTGTCATTCGCAAAATTTTCCATGACCGCATCATGCAATTTCGGTCTGAAGGCTTTTATCCGGTTATTATCACGGGACGGATGGATGCGATTGGTCAACAGAATAACAACAATTGCTCGATCCAGATCCATCCAAAAAGATGTACCGGTGAACCCAAGATGCCCCACGGTTCTTTTTGAAAAATACCGGCCGCA
>CAXMTB010000060.1:0-15923 GCA_964195835.1 uncultured Nitrospinaceae bacterium
TCTTGTCGATATGGGCGATCATCTTATGGGCATGTTTGATCGGGTCCGGTTCACAGTCCCACATGCCGCCGTAGATATTTTCGAGTTCTTTGTACAGATAATCCCTGAATTCAGGCGCGCCGTCCAAAGGCATATGATACCCGAAGACCGTGTATATGCCGGATGCAACCACATACTGTCCAATGGCGATGGCCTTTTCACTCATCCATTCGGGCGCACTGCCGGCAAGCGGGGCATCACAGATGTCATTTCCAAGCCCGCCGGCTTTGACCACCTCGGTGGCTGCCAGCAGGATGCGGGTGTTGTCTACACAAGAGCCCATGTGCAGCACCGGCGGAATCCCAACGGTTTCACACACTTCGGCAAGACCCGGCCCACAGAAAACCTGAGCCGTCTCCGGCGTCAGCAGTCCGTGCATCGCCAGAGTTATGCCGCTGCATCCGGTAGTCAGAACCAGCACGTCATTCTTGATGAGTTCCTTAACAATCGTGACATGTGCCTCATTGTGCTTGGTCCGGGCGTTGTTGCAGCCCACAACTCCGGCTACACCGCGAATACGGCCGTTGATGATATTGTCATTTAAGGTATAATAAGATCCGCGGAAGGTTCCGCCCAGATGGTACTCGATGGATTCCACGCCGAAACCGGCGATCTGGGTAGCCTTATGCTTCGGGATCATAATATCGGCGCCCCGGTTCTGGAAATTGTCGATGGCCATGCTTACAATCCGCTTGGCATCTTCCATGGCATGATGCTCATCAAATTCGATGTGAATTACGTTGTCCTGTTCCATCCTGGCAATGGGGTGAGTGGTGATCAGTTTGGTGTGAAAGCACTTGGCCACGTTGGCCAGGTTCTGGAAGACACACTGCACGTCAACCACCATGGCGTCGCAGGCGCCGGTGATAATGGCCAGTTCCTGTTGGAGATAATTCCCTGCCGGGGGTACGCCGTGGCGCTGTAGAATCTCATTGCCGGTACAGCAGATGCCGCCCAGTTGAATTCCTTTGGCCCCTTTTGAGTGGGCATAATCGACCATCTCCTTGGATTGGGCGGCGGCCACGATCATCTCGGACAAAATCGGCTCATGCCCGTGAACGATGATGTTGACATGGTCTTCCTTCATAATACCCAGGTTAGCTTCAGACTGCAGGGGAGAGGGGGCTCCGAACATCACATCCTGAAGATCGGTGGCAATCATTGCACCGCCCCAGCCGTCTGCCAAAGAACACCGGGTGCATTGCTTGACGATATTCTTATAATCCTGATCAACCCCCATGTGGGTGCGATGCATAATCTCCACAACTTCACGGTCAATATTTCTGGGCAGCACCCCCAGTTTCTTCCAGCGTTCATAAAGCGGTGCAGGTGCCCGTTTCAGATAGGCAAGTTCTCCCTCGGGTTTGCCCCATTCGGCTATGGCTTTTTCAGCGACTTCAAGGGCGATTTCATCAAAATCGCGATCGAGTTCTTCGCCGTCTTTTTCAACCGTGGTAGCCACCCCAAAGTAGGGCGCAATTTGCAGGAGTCTTTCAGGAGATTTGATTTTATAGTCTTGGGTCTCTTTTCGGGCCACCGACAAAAAGACTTCGGCCACAGCGCGCCCGTGGTCTGAATGGGCCGCAGTACCGGCTGCCACCATACGGGCAAAGTTTCTTGCCGCAATGGTATTGGCCGTAGCACCGCACAGACCTTTTCGGGTATCTTCACCTTCGATCCCCGCCTTGGGCAAGGGCAGACGACACGGTCCCATGGCACAGTTTTTACAGCAGGTTCCCTGCATTCCGATATTGCAGGGTTTCATGGTGACTGCACGGTCAAATACGGTTTCTACTCCCAGTTTCTGAGCGTAGGCGATCATTTCCTGAGTTGCAGGATCAATAGAGGCCGCTATCGGATCCGCCATCTTTTTTGGTTTTGCGACCTTTTCGTTGGTTACTTCTGCCATTAGAGGTTCCTCCTCGTATTTTTTTTTGTTCTTGCGAAGATACTTAAATGATAGCTTACAGATTGCGTTTTAGCAAAGTCCTGCCAGCTGTATCTTTTGGTTTTTTATGCAACCCGTTTGTGTATTCTGTTCAATCGTGACAGCATCTTATCCAGTTTCGATTTCTGCTCCGCTGCCGGTGTCATGGAGACTTCGCCGGCTACGGCCTTATGCTTGCCCGAAAGCGCTTCACGTTCTTTTGCGCGCTTCTCTCGGATCGCTTCTTCTTCAGCCTCTTTCTTTGCCCTGGCTTGGGCCTCGGCTTTGGCCTTGGCTTCTGCGTCGGCTTTGGCTTTGGCTTCTGCATCCGCTTTTGCTTTAGCCTCCGCTTCGACTTTAGCTTTGGCTTCTGCGTCGGCTTTGGCTTTGGCGTCCGTCTCTGCCTTTGCTTTGGCTTCCGCTTCGGCTTTGACCTTGGCTTCTGCGTCGGCTTTGGCTTTGGCCTCTTGTTCGGCTTTATCTACTACTTTTTCTTCTGTCTTTGGCGCTGCCTTTTTGGCAGGCTTTTTCGCAGGTTCAGCCTTCTTTTCAGCCTTGGGCGCCGCCTTCTTTGCAGGTGCCGCTTTCTTTGGCGCTTCGCCTTCTATGGTCAGATCCAGCTCCGGTGCAAAGGAGGCATAATCGATATCCACGTCGTCAAGTTGCTTGCTTATGGGAGCAACATCTAAAGCACTTCCGCCATCCAGTCCCAAATCGATAAACGCCTGGGTGAGCCGTATGGCTTCCGGATGACGCATGATCAGAACATTGGCGCCTGACAGCAGATAAATGACGGCAGTCACGGCTTCCATAAGAATTCCACGTCGTTCCGGATCACCCAATGTCGGCGCTTCATCGACCGTCTGCTTGGCTTCTTTACACTTCCAGATCTCGTTGGCCATATTATTGATCATCGGCAACTGAAGCTTCTCGTCACCCTGAGTCAGGGCCGCCATACAGAGCCTTTCCATGACGGAATACGTGTATTCAAGACCGTAACCCAAACCACCGGTGGTGGGATCGACAATCAACCGATCCGACGGCATCCCCAGATTTTCAAGAAGGATATTGACTTGTTTGGCGAGGTTAATATCGATGGGTGAGGATGAAATTAGGGTGTGCCCATATCCCATGGCACTGGCCCCGATTCCCTTATGGTTCTTATCCTCAACAGGCCCAATAACCAGATTGGCGCCATGGGTCTCTTCTGAAATCTTCTTTAAGACCTCTTCATCTTTCTCAATGTTGCTGGTCCCCCAGACAATCAGTGGCACGTCGACGGCGTCAAGGACCTTTTTAACCATAGCCGCTGCATCTTCAGGGCTGGCGTTCAGACCGTTCGGGTCGGTACTTTTGAGTTGTAACACGATTATCTTGGCCCCGAATTCATCAACACATTTTTTGGCCCATGCAGCCGGATCTGAAAGAACATCCTTAAAATGGCTCGCTGCAGCTGCCGGCCACTCATCCGGCTCCATGTCCCAAACTTCCATTGCAATAACCGGCTTGTGCGGCATATCTCCTTCAAAATTATAAAAAGGATAGCATGCCTGACCACCGACGGTAACGGCGTTATCGCCTTTACCCAAAGTGATTTCTTTTATGTTGCCGGTATAAGATTCTTTGTATATTTCCAAACCCAATGTTACCTCCTTTACGTGACAATAAGTTTAGTGTTTGAGGTGTATTACATTGTAACCCAGTCAATCGGTTCTACAGGGGCAGAAAAATCTAAGCCCCTGGCCTTCAAAAAAAATTCACCCCCCTTTCATAAAATGAATTTGGTTATAAAACTATCTACATCGGTAGATTTATAGCCGGAAATTCCAAAAATACGTCCAAAATTTCTCGTTCGTTCAAAAAAACTTTTTTTCTAATAATAAAAAGGGATTGCATTACAATCTATAAACGAAGATCATCTTTAAAACATGCCAAATATGACCTTTTATATTGGGATGGATTATTTGTCAATAGATGAGTCAAAATTAAGGTAATTATAGATGAAATTAAATACAAGTTAGTTCGCTTCGCTCACTATCGGAATGATGGAGTAATGGATTGATGGGTTTGAAGGAGTTTTTTACAATTAAAATGGTTTATTTCCGCCCTTACTCCCAATATTCCAACATTCCATTCTTCCATTTTGATGGCATAAACCAGGAGCTATTAAAAGATCTTTAATTTCAAACAATTGTAGAATTTCCGAGACGTCGTTGCCCATTGCCTGTCACCTGTTATCATTTCAACTCGTCAAACATACAGGTCAATTCAACCACTTCGCCATCATAGAGGGTTTTGGTTTTATAGGGCAGGCTTTTGAACAGCTTTAGCATTCCCTGATTTCTGGGCAACGTGTATGCCATCAGGCCGGAGATTCCGTTTTCTCTGGCAGCCTCCGATAACTTTTTCATAATTATCTTGCCCAATCCTTTCCCCTGCCATTCTTTGCTCACTGAAAAAGCGATTTCTGCTATGTTCTTGGCAGGGTCGAGAAGATATTCCCCCACAGCCATGACTTTTCCAAATCCGAATTCCCCCACCACAGCTAAAAGCGTCAAATTTTTTACGTAGTCTATCTGGAACATGCTCTCCACATCGTCACGGACAAAACGGGTCCTCGCCTGAAAAAATCTGGAATATATGTCATCTTTATCCTGCGTATAAAAATGTTCCTGTATCCTTCTCCCATCCACCGGTTTGGCCGGCCTTATGGTGATCAAATCACCATCTATTTCCCTCGTCTCCTCCAACCTTATCGGATAGATGCCCTGCACCGATTCCGATAGGGTCCGCTCTGCACCGAGCAGACCCATTTTTCTGGCCTCAAAAAAAAGTTCCTCACGAAAATCAGGGTGGGCAATGCTGATCATGGCCATGGCTCGCTCCTGAAGACTCTTGCCAAACAGATTTACAGCCCCGTATTCAGTGACCACATATTGAACATCACCCCTTGGCACAACGATGGCGGTATCATTGAGCATCGGGGCAATCCGGCTCTTTTTACCATCGACAGTGGTTGACGTGAACATAAGAATTGATTTGCCGCTTTCGGACCGGGATGCCCCTCTAATAAAGTCGAGCATACCGGTTATACCGGAAAAATGGTTGAAGGAGAGCGCATCCGCCGCAACCTGGCCGGTGAGATCCATGGCCATGGGCACATTCATGGAAACCATTTTGTTATGTTGAGAAATAATACCCGGATCATTGACATAATCTGACGGATAAAACTCAATAGCCGGATTATCATCAAGAAATTCATAAAGATTTTTTGATCCGATGGCACAGCTCGCCACCAGTTTTCCTTCGTTGAATCCTTTTTTCCGGTTCGTAATCACCCCCATTGAAACAAGGCGCATGATATCCGTGGTCACATACTGGGTGTGGACACCCAGGTCATTTTTCTCGGAAAGCGCAAGCAAGGTAGCCTGCGGTGTTGTACCGGGACTGATCTGGATGGTTGAACCATCGTCAACTAGCCGGGCAATCAGCCGGCCGATATGATTGGCGGCATCGAGTTCCGGAAGTTCTTCTATGGTTAAAAGTTCTTCTTCATGCTCGACAATTGCATTCACGTCGTTGACATGGATGAAGCTACGACCCAACACTCTGGGCATCCTGGAATTCACCTGGGCAATTACAAAGTCGGCGGAGAATGCCGCCGCCAGGGTGATATCTACGGAAATCCCCAGACTCATCCATCCGAAATCATCCGGCGGTGATACCTGAATAAGGGCCACATGAACCGGAAGCTGACGGGTTTTAAAAAGGCGGGGCACAGCCGAAAGGTTCATTGGAGTGATAAATCGTTTGTTTTTTGCCAGGCTTTTTGTTTTTGCCGATCCCAGATAAAATGACCGGATATTGAAACTTTGATCTTTGGTCTTATCAGCAATCAATGTTAAAGGTGTACTTTCCAGACTCAGCAAACGGACAATCTCGATATCTGTAAATGTATCCGCTGCATCAGCGAGTTTTTTGACCAGATATTGGGGTTCTCCACAGGATGAACCGATAAAGACCCTCTGACCCGCTTTAATCCGTCCGATCGCTTCTTGTGCAGAGCATCTTTTTTCAACATAATTGTCAGCCCAATAGGTTGATACGGCCATGGTGCCCCCTTGTACTGTTTATTGAGGAAATTGATGGGGTTAAGGAAAAAGCGGTATGAATCACTGTTTTAGTAAAACCTAAAAGCGCTTCAATTTTTCTGCTGCCAGCAGAATAAAAACTTAAATACGTTAATTTGACCTTGCTGAATAACGCGTATTTAAAATGTATTCTTTAACTTATCCGGTATTTATTATCAAGAGAAAGATGATATGTTTTTGTGGCTAACAATTGGGAATCAAACAATCAAAACGATGCGTTATGTGTGGAAAATCGTGTGGCGGGAGAGGATTATTTTAAACTTCGGGCCTTGTTGTGTATTTCTCAATAAACGTACCCAAGTGAGCCAACTGGTGCAGACCTATTTCACCGAATTGAACACCCAGTTGCCTCATTTCAAAAGTACTGAAAGGGACAAAATTATCTACATGGATATCTGAAATTTTTTTACACGGTATACCTTTTAAAATAAAACCATAACCGCTTAAAAATATGTCAACCTCAGTCGGTTCATGTATTTGCTCTCCATCGTTAATGTACATAAAGGCAAGGCCTCCTTTACTGATATTTTTAATCTGGCCCAGTTTTGATGAACCATTTTTAAGCAGAGCATATACACCTTGCTGAACCTGAAGCCGCTCATGGAATCTTCGTTCAATTGCCTTCTCGCTATTTATCATCTTAACCTCCATCACATAATATGATTAGATGATTTATTTTTATAATTTAAAGAATCGTTACAAGTCGCATCTCTTGACGCATTAAATCGTAGTTGATTGTAGGTTGATATATATTGTGTGTCAAGAAAAAAATAACACAATATATTGATATTTATAGCCCGATAACCATTTAAACTTTACGAAAAATAGACAACCAAGTTTTGAATCCATTGAAACGTCGGTCATTTAAAAAGACCCGCCCAAAAACAAAAAAAATATAGATTGAAAAAATGGCTGATTTGTTGCATACAACACATTGTAAATGCAGATGGTTTCAGAAATATCTCTTAAACTATAGTTCCGCACCCTCAATTTTTACCAAGACTGCTACAGAGCAGAAGGCCGGAAAAATTGTTTAAGGTAAAAATCATTCGGATGCAAAACTTAAGTATATTATTCTACATCAAAAGGAGCGAAAAAATATGGTTGCATGTTCAATCTGCGGTTTAACACACAATGTCGGATTCATATCAACGCGTTTTGCAGGAACAGACGGTGTATCCCTGGAAACCACAAAATGGGCCGATGTTTTTCAAAAGGAAGGATTTTCCTGTTTCTATTTTGCCGGTGAACTGGATCGGCCTCCGGATTGTTCATATCTGGTGGAAGAAGCTAACTTTACACACCCGGATATAAAATATATCTATAATCATTGTTTTGGCGTTCATAAGCGCGAACGTAGCATTACACAAAAAATTCATGCCGCAAAAGAACGATTAAAAGATGAAATCTACAGCTTTATCGAAAAATTCAGTATCGATCTTTTGGTGCCTGAAAATTCACTCACCATTCCATTGAATATACCCCTTGGGCTTGCCATTACTGAAGTAATTTCCGAAACTGGAATCCCAACCATCGCCCATCATCACGACTTTTTCTGGGAACGACAGCAGTTTCTAACAAACGGGGTCTGGGAGTACTTGAATATGGCCTTTCCGCCACATCTATCGTCCATACAACATGTGACCATTAACTCTTCCGGAGACAACCAGCTAAGCCTCAGAACAGGTATTTCTGCCACCACTATTCCCAACGTTATGGACTTTGAAAACCCACCGCCACCCATTGACGATTATGCTTTGGATGTGCGAAAGGCACTCGGCATTGAAGATGATGAGCTTTTTATCCTTCAGCCGACCCGGGTCGTAAAGCGAAAGGGAATCGAGCATGCCATCGAGCTTGTGCATCGACTGGGGAAAAAAGCCAAGCTAGTTATTTCACACGCTTCAGGGGATGAGGGTTACGACTACGAACAAAGGGTCAAGGAATATTCAAGGCTGTTAAATGTTAACACCCTTTTCGTGTCGGATATCATTAATGAAAATAGAGGGCATACCAAAAAAGGAACGAAGATTTATACATTGAACGACATCTATCCGCATGCCGATCTGGTTACGTATCCATCTACCTTTGAAGGGTTTGGCAATGCCTTTTTAGAAGCCGTTTACTTTAAAAAACCCATCGTGGTGAACAAATATTCAATTTACACTTACGACATTGAACCCAAAGGATTTTTGACGATAGAGATTGACGGATTTGTTACAGAAGATGCTGTTCGAATGACCAGAGATGTTCTTGAAAATTCGGAGCTTTGCAAAAATATGGTTGAAAAAAATTATGACATTGCAACACGCTATTATTCTTACTCTGTCTTGAGGCAGAAACTTAAAAACCTCATTTATGACGGCATTTCCTGCAATCCGGGGAACTTTAAACAATAATTATGAATCCTGATCAAAATAAACTCCGATATGGCTTGAATTCCGGAATTCAAAAAGGATGGCGCGGATTTGTCTGGATGCTCAAAATTATCGTACCCATATCTTTTCTTACCGTTCTATTAGAGTATAGCGGCTGGATACACAATATTGATTTTATTCTAGAACCTGCCATGGACCTTTTGAATCTTCCGCCCATGGCTGCCCTTCCGCTGATCGTTGGAATGCTTACAGGAATTTATGGCGGCATCGCTTCCATGGTGGTCCTTCCACTGACGAATAATGAAATGACCCTGATTGCCATCTTTCTTCTCATCTCGCACAACCTTATCCAGGAAGGAATTATTCAGGGTCAGTCCGGGCTGAATCCTTTTAAAGCAACACTTTTCCGCCTGACAGCTTCCATTGTTACGGTTATCATTGTCGCCGGATTCCTTGGATCCGAACCTGCACGTTTGGTCGAAAAAAATCTATCTGCTGCAATACAGCAGCCGCTGTTTATCATGATGAAAAGCTGGTTTATGGCAACGTTATATCTTAGCCTAAAGATATTTGTGATCATCATGGTCATCATGATTCTGCTTGAAATAATGAAAATTTTTAATATTATCCATCATATCGTTAAGGTTTTGAACCCTCTTTTAAAGGCCATGGGACTCAATCAAAAAGTAGGGTTGTTATGGCTTACAGCCATTGTCTTTGGCGTCGCATACGGTGGCGCCGTCATTGTAGAAGAAGCAAAGGAAGGGCATATTAAAAAAGAAGAACTTGAAAAGCTTCATCTTTCCATCGGAATTAATCATTCTATGATTGAGGACCCGGCATTGTTTTTATCACTGGGGCTCAGTGCCTTCTGGCTCTGGGTACCCCGGTTTATCCTGGCAATCGTTGCCGTGCGGCTGCTCGATATATACTATAAACTCAAGATGATATATAAACCTAAACTGAGTGTTTCAAATTGTGACAGGAAATTATGACTCAAGTTTCACGCTCTTGATTTTCAGTAACGTCAATAAAGCGTAGCGGGTCTGGACAATTTTATGAGGTAAATCATATGAATACGATCGTTAAACAAAAAAAGCCGCATGAATCTATCTGATATTGAATGCAGCCCAGGCAGCCAGGAGTAATATCCCCAATGGCAGAAATATATCCCATCGGTGGTGGAAAAGGTGGTGTTGGAAAAAGTTTTATAACGGCCAGTCTCGGCGCATTACTCGCCAAATGGGGTAAAAAAGTCGTGCTTATCGATTTGGATCTTGGCGCTTCAAACCTTCATACATTGCTGGGAATGAAAAGCCCGGGAATCGGTTTAAACAGCTTTTTAAACAAAACCGTGAAAAATCTTGAAAGCGCGGCTGTTCCAACAATGATCCCCAATTTATTTCTTATCAGTTCTTTCCATTGCTACATGGAAATTGCAAATTTGTTTTATGCACAAAAGCTAAAAATAATTGACTCCATAAGAAAACTTCCTTTCGATTATATCCTGCTGGATCTGGGTCCCGGAACAAATTTCAACACACTGGACTTTTTCTTAACTTCCAATGAAGGAATCCTGATCTGCACACCCGAACCAACCTCCATCGAAAATTCTTTTCGTTTTATAAAGACAGTCTATTTTAGAAAATTAAAACAACTGATGACAAAAAACGCTTTTGGTTCGGTGTTCAACGACACTTCTTCAGATTTAAATAGATCGGGAAATAATCCTCCTGATATCATTGAAATTATTTTAAAACATGACCCTGAAAAGGAAGAGTTTCTGAGAAACAAATTAAGCGAATTTAAATTCAAGCTTATTTTCAATCAATTCCGCAACAATTTAGATGCAACCTTTGGCGATCAATTTGAAAACATATGCAATAGGCATTTTTATTCTGTTTTTCAGTTTCTTGGTAATATTAGTTATGACAGTCGGATTCATGATGCAGTTTTTTCAAAAATTCTTTATATCCATAAATATCCTCATACACAATCTGCTGCCGATCTAAAAAAAATCGCAGCACAGATAATGAGCAAAATACCATCTGCATCATTGGCAAAAGATATGTTATGAAAAAATTTGACGGATTGAATTATTATGAAGTCTTGAAAATTCCGATGACTTCATCTTATTTTGAAATAAAGCGGGCATATAAAGATGCACTTTCGTTATATAACGAAGATTCTATTGTTACATATTCTCTGTTCTCAAAGGAGGAAAGGGACAGGATCATAGAAGATATCGAAAATGCTTTTTCGACGCTAACTGATGACCAAAAAAGAGCGGCATACGATCAGATGCTTGTCGATTCAGGGCAAATGGAAACATTGATTCCATCCAGGGAAAAACAATACGCGTCAACCCCTCTATCCTCCACGCATGCAAGTGTAAATGAGAGCCATTTATATTCTAAGGTTAAAGAAAAACTTCTCACGGAAAACGTTAAAACACTATCAGATGAAATTCTTTCAAAAGAGCGTCTTTCAGGAAATGATTTGAAAAATCTAAGAAAAGCCGTTGGTGTCAAAATACCAGAAATTCAATATATTACTAAAATAAGCGCCTCTGTTTTAAAGGCCATCGAAGAAACCCGGTTTGAAGAGCTCCCTCCGGGCACCTATTTAAGAAGTTTTTTGAGATCCTATGCAAAAATTCTACAGATAAATCCTCAGAAAGTTATCGACGGCTATCTCAAAACCATTTCTCTTGCAAAAAAAGAAGATGATTCAAACCCAAAATGACGGACTGCTGCCCAATATGTTTTTCAACTAAATAAGATATCTGTATATCAATTGCTGTTGTGAATGGTTTAGATACAGTGGAGCGATCAGGAATTAAGGGGGGGATCATTTTTGAGATATCATTATCGTATCTCTATTTGAGTGAAAATAGATACTTGCAAGATATCAAAGTTTTTTTACACGCTCGATTTCCGGGGAAGTCTCTATATATCAAAAGTTTGAAGACTGAAAGGTGGACCACAATATATGGTATCCACATTATTTCTTTCGATTGAGGGATATTGGTTGAATTCCACGTTGTTTTTTTTGATTTGAACCAATGAACACCACCAAGGAACGTTCACTTTTTCACCATTCAAGAATCATGCATGTGATGTTAAATCCGATAATTTTTCAGTATAATATATCTAATCGATAGTTTTCATAACCGCAATTTCAGTTTAAAGTCTTCACTTTTCATGAATTGAGGATTATTCTGCGCCTTTAACCGGTGGAGCCGAATTCTTATATTGTTGTTTTGAATATATCATCGCCCAAATATCTCCCCTCTTGCAAATCAACAGTCTATGACTTAACAATTCCTTAAATGATAATATACGCCTCTAAACAATAATATATTTGAGTGACAAAACCCTATGTGATATATAGAAAATTTATTAATGAAAATTAAGGCTTGCCGAAATATTGGCTTTTTTTTTGCGATTTGGAGGATATTCCTATGGCCAGAAAACCAGCCTTTAAAGAATTGGAAAAAAGAATGTTTGGGAGAAGCTATTTTCTGGAAACCGAGGAAGGTTTCAGGAGGCAATAATTCCTGCAGCTACAGCAAACTTCTTGAATAAGTCCAAGGAGACATACGATGAGTGAGCGCAAAAGCATTTTTTGGTTGATTACGATAATGATAACAGCCTGTCTGGTTGTAGCAGGGGCCACCATATTAATCTTATACAAGACAGCTATAAAGGAACAACGGTTACGGCTGATGGAAACCGCTCAAAGTCAAGCTCGTCTTATTGAAGCTATTGCTCGATTTGACGCAATTTACAGCAAAAATTATCCCGGAAAGCCGATAACAGCCACCTTGAGCCAGATCATCGATGCACATGATCACGACGCCGTTGTCGGTAAGACAGAGTTTACGCTCTCCAAAAAAGAAGGGGAAAATATTGTTTTTCTGCTCAGGCACCGGTACGATGACCACAGCAAGCCGGTGCCGGTTCCTTTTGAATCGGAGTTAGCAGAACCCATGCGGCGAGCTTTATTAGGCCAATCAGGGACTATCGTAGGTATGGATTATCGTGGGGAAAAGGTATTAGCAGCGTATGAACCAGTGGCGGAATTGAACTTGGGCATAGTGGCTAAGATTGATATGTTTGAGGTACGGGCACCGTTTATGAAATCTGCTTTAATAGGAGTTCTTTTCACTGTCTTGGTTGTATCTATTGGGGCCGGCTTCTTTATCCGGATTACTAACCCAATGATTAGGCAGTTAGAAAAACGATCTCTTGAATTGAAAAAAATGAACGCTGAGATGGAAGTTGAAATAAATGAGCGCAAGAAAGCCGAGGCGGCGTTGTGGAAGTCAGAGCGGGAATTGAACATCAGGAACCGAATCTCGGAAATCTTTCTTACCATCCCTGACAACGATATGTACGGAGAGGTGTTGAACGTTGTTTTAGAGGTTATGAAGAGTAAATACGGAACCTTCGCATATATTGACGAGGATGGAACCCGGATTGTCCCATCGATGACCAGAGGTATCTGGGATGAGTGTAAAATGGCTGAAAAAGACATCGTTTTTCCCCGTGAAACATGGGGTGACAATATATGGGCCAGGTGTCTCATTGAAAAAAAACCCATTTCTTCGAACGGACCTTTTAAAGTTCCCAATGGCCACATCCCCATAACCAGATCTTTGGCTTTACCGATCATTCATCAAGGAGAGGTTATTGGTAATTTTATGGTCGGAAATAAGCCTACGGACTATGACGAAAAAGACCGAAAATTACTGGAAACCATCGCCGAATCCATGGCTCCGATCTTAAAAACCAGATTGCAAAGGAACATACAAAAAAGAAAACGGAAACAGGCAGAAGAGGATCTGCAAAAAGCTCACGACACGCTGGAGCATCGGGTTAAAGAGCGAACTGCTGAAATTGAAAAAGTAAATGAACGGCTGGGGGTAGAAATAGAAGAACGCGGGCAGGCGGAGAGAGCGGTCCGTGAGAGCGAAGAACGTTACGCGCTGGCCATCGCAGGATCTACCGACGGTATCTGGGACTGGGACATCCTGTCGGATACTGTCTTCTATTCGGAACGTTTCAGGGAATTCCTGGGGTACTCTTCCGAGGAGTTCTCCAGTACTCTGGAAGCCTTTCGCAGTTGCCTGCACCCTGATGAGGCCGATGCCGTCATGACGGCGGTCAAACAGCATCTTCAAGAACGCGTTCCATACAACATCAAATACCGCCTGCAAACCAAATGGGGTGAATACCGGTGGTTCCATGCACGCGGCCAAGCCATCTGGGACAGCAAGGGAAACGCCACCCGAATGTCAGGGTCGATTCAGGACATCACCGATCATAAAAAACAGGAGGAGGAGTTCCGGAAAACCAAAAAGCTGCTCCAATCGGTTTTTGACGGAATCCCGGACCCCCTCGTGCTGATGGACGAGCGTCTTAAGGTGAGGATTATCAATCGTGCCGCGATTCGTTATTACCAAATAGAGAAACCGGAGGATATCAGCGGCAAATGCTGTTATGAGGCGCTCTTGGGAAAATCAGCGCCGTGTGAAGGGTGCCAGGTTCCGGCAGCGGTTGCAAGCAGGAAAAGCGGTTCTTTTGAACGCAAAGGCGTTATGAACCCTAACAACCTGGAGCAGGTGGACATTTACCATTTTGACGAAAAAGGCCACAACTTCGGCGGAGCACTGATGCGTATTCATGACATCACAGAGTCCAGGTTGATGGAACGTAAAATGATCCATAACGAAAAACTTGCATCGCTGGGCTTTGCGATTTCTTGCATTACCCATGAGATAGCCAACCCCATCAGCGCCATCACCTTCAATGCACCTATCTTGAAGGATTACATTAACGCCATGATTCCCATTGTAGACGATTATGCCAAAGGCCTTCAGGATTTCGAGCTGTTTCAAATGCCGTATCCTCAATTCAGAAAGGATGCCTTTAAAATTACGGCAAACATCCTTCACGCTTCCCAAAGGATCAATACCACCGTATCCGATCTGAGAAAGTTATACGGCCAAAAGAAGCAGCAAGAAAAACGCTGGGTTGATCTTAAGCATCTGGTCGAAAGGATAAATGCTGTGACGGGAATAGAGATCCATCAATATGTTAAATCCCTTGAGATAAACATTCCCGAAAACCTGCCCAAAATCTATACCGATCCAGATGCCGTCGAACAGATCCTGACAAATCTATTAATTAACGCGGCGCATGCTGCCGACAAGCAAGATTCACGGGTAAAGCTCGATGTGATGCAGGGAGATACCTGGAAGGACCATTTTATTATCGAGCTCAGCGACAATGGCTGCGGCATGGACCAAAAAACCATGTCAAAGATATTCAACCCCTTTTTTACGACCAAAGCGCCCGGTCAGGGAACCGGTTTGGGACTGTATGTCTGTCAGGATCTCGTCAAAGACCTTGGCGGACGGATCGAGGTGCAGAGCGAACCCGGTAACGGGAGTGTCTTCAGGGTTGTTTTACCCGATATTGAAAGGCGCTTGGCGAGAAGGTTGTAGACTTGTCCGAATTTCTCATATAAAATACAAAATACTAAAAACCGAACGCTTGACGAATTCTTCTTTTTATGAATTCGTCAAAATTGGAGTGTTGGAATGAAGTGCAGTATAATCATAGTTGACGATGATCAGGTTTTTTTGGAGAGCATCCAAAGAGTGCTGAACATCTCCGGCTTTAAAAATTTAAGTATTTATCAAAACCCTTTGGAAGCATCGAACCTTATTGAAAAAGGCAAAGATGTTGACATTGTCCTTATCGATATCACCATGCCGGGCATGAGCGGCATAGAGCTCTTGGAACTCATTAAAACCACACAACCCCAAACCGAATGCATTGTGCTGACTGCGGTGGACGACGTTCGCGTCGCAGTTAACTGCCTGAAAAAAGGCGCGTACGATTATCTGGTGAAACCGATTTCCAGAGAAGATTTGGTGGCATCGATCAATCGTGCAGTTGAAAAAAAGCGGTTGATGGATATTGTGAATATCGGTAAAAGCCTGACCGTGTCAAACCTGACCAACCCAAAAGCCTTTGAATCGATTGTCACCGGAAACTTAATGGTTCAAAGAATCCTAAAAGAAGCAGAACTTCATGCCCGCAGCAGCATGCCCATATTGATTACCGGGGAAAGCGGTACCGGTAAAGAACTTCTGGCTTGGGCCATTCACGCGGCCAGTCCCAGGGCAAAATCCCGCTTCGTGCCCATCAACATGGCCGCCATTACGCCTAGTCTGTTCGATGCCGAGTTCTTCGGCCACACCAAGGGCGCTTTTACCGGCGCGGATTCCGAGCGTGAGGGGTACCTTCAACATGCCGACAGAGGCACCCTCTTTTTGGACGAAATTGGGATGATGGACTCAGGGGTTCAGGGTAAACTGTTGCGTTTTCTTCAGGAAGGTGAATTCATCAAAATAGG
>CAXMTB010000061.1:0-15858 GCA_964195835.1 uncultured Nitrospinaceae bacterium
TCCCAAAAGCCGGTCCAATAGTTGTGATATCATACTCCGAAAATTGAACTGTCAAAGAATATTTTAAAAATGCCATTTTCCGGTTAGGCTTCCTACCTGCCGTAGCAGGGTGTCTCGGCATCCTTCCTTGGGATTGCCTGCCCACACTTACAACCGACTTCAGGCTGGTTGTTATCTCACCATAGATTTAAATTTCAAAGAACCTTAATCCGTCCTCGACTATTCACCCACCATAGAAAATTATTAAAACGATAGCTGAGACGGGTTGTTTAGTATTTAAACGGTATTTCCTATGCCCTTGCGATCTGGGTTCTTACCAAAGCGATACACCCATAAGGCACAATCAGTAATAGGGCATTGTGTGACCTCGCTATGCTGAAAGTTAGAGCATTGCATACACTTTGACCTTATCGCCTTTATAGGCGTAAGAGATTTTTCTCTGATACCGTCTTTTGTCAGAATATTGTGAGCTATTGCCATAAACTTTAAATCTCCCCCTACCTTTACTTATGATAATGGTTAAAATTAACCGGATTAACCTCGGGTATTCTTCTGTTCTATAATTGTCCTTTTATTGTTTATATTGCACCCTGGATGCACCCGCTCTGGCTGTAGTGTTATGTTTGTGTTTGATATCAAATTCTTATATCCTTTGCCGTCAAACTTTTACTTTGATTCTACCCCTTCAAACTCTTCAGAACATCGTCAACAAGGTTGTTAAGCTCCGGCTTTGTATCCACCCTATAAGATTCAAGCCAGTTGTTGAACTCCGCTAATCGTACAAGGATCTTTCCCTTCAGCTTATAATATGGCAGACCATTAGACCGGAGATAATCCCGCAAGGTGGGAATACCCAGGCTTGAATATTCACTCAACCCTTTAAGGTCTAACAAACGGTCTGTGTCTAATAAGTCACCCATTGCTTCCAAAGCCCATCATTTTGCCAAAGAAACTCTTTTTTGGCCATGTCGAAGGGGGGTGGGGGGTATATGGTAGTGACGAAGAATCGTTATATCCCCCATAGTATTCGAATACGTTTTTAAACCGGTTAATCGTCTTCAATGACTTCCCCGTCAACGGTGTCTGGCTCAATACCAAGCTTCTCGCGCATGGCTTTAAGCTTCTCATCTATCTCCTGGTTCACCTTGATCATGTCTGCATAAGACAGATGAACATGGACTTGCTCCTCCTTGTATGCTCCGTCCAGCTTCCAAGATTGGCCTAAGCCCTTCAAAGAAACATTCGGGTCTGAATGGTCAATATGACCTTTCAGCTTTTGGACACGATATCTACGGGTCAGACCCGCTTCCTGCATAATTTCAGAGACAGCCGTTTGGATATCCGGTTTTTGCATTAGCTGATATCCCATGCTCTTAGCACTGTCTAAAGATGAGCATTCATGTGAATCTAAAGCCGCTTGAGTTTGTGTTTTCCCTTCTGCTATCGCCAGAGCAAATTTTTGTTGTCTCTCGGTCAGCCGTTCAAAGCTTTCCGGCTTTTTACTCAAGAGCTTCTTAACTCTCTTGCAGATAGCAGCACCGGAAACATTGAAGTGTTCAGCTATTGCCTTTTGGGTTTTTCCTTCACGAAGCATTTGCAAAATTACGTTGTCGTCTGTTTTTCGTGTCATTGTGAAACCTCTTTAGTTGTTAGTTTGTTGTTATGTCCACTACGCAACGTGCCGGTAATACAATCCCATGCTGAAAGAAAGTACCCCCCGCATGGTAATACATGTATACATCAACGGAAACGTTGCCCTTAATTGCATTTTAGCCTTTCTGGTCAAAAACATACTCAAACCCTTGACAGTTCTAAGTTTACGGCCATTTTTTTGCTCATTTTATGGTTACGGTTACGTTGCCCTTAAAGGGTAGTTATGGGCAACGCAAACGTTGATGTGTATGGTTACGTTTACGTATGCGACTTTTGTTTTTTAGGCTTGCAAAATCCACGCTCAATGACTTCCTTTTTTCTGGTTTCAAACACCATGCCTGGTTTCCAAATAATCCAGTTAGTAGACAGAGCATAGACAGCTTTATCCTGTCTAAACGTTCCACCAGGATAAACGATTGACAGAAATCCTTTTTCAAGCAATTGGTCTATGGCTCTTGTCATTCTCGGCTGTGTAACTCCAAATTTGTTTTTGAATTCCATATAAGTGATGTTCAGCTTATCGCAATTTACACAAATTCGCTTTTGCTTACCTTTACGGCCATAATTCTCAAATTGCCGCTTTAGCAATATTAAGCTCAAAAGGTGTGGTGCAAAACCATTAAGCGATAAGTAAGCCTCAGATTCAAGCATCTCTCTTTCAATGAAAGTTCCACCTGATTTGTATTTCTTTCCCATCAATCCCCCAGGAATTCATTAATGGCCGGTGCTTTTCCCTGGGGGAGGAAAAACATTTTTTCACCGGACCCAATCCCGGCACCGACCAAGTATTTATTAACTATTTTACTATACCCATACTAAGGTATACCCCTTAAAATAAAGTACCCATAAGACAACCTTGAAAGGGGTATTAAGGGGGGTTGAACACTATACGACATCATCAGTCTCATCCCTGTTATATCTGCCCCATAAATAATTGATTACGTCCTGCTCGAAAAAATATCTCCGCTCCGACTTTTCGGCATACTTAAGGCCGCCTCTTATCCAGTTCGACAGTTGCCGACTACGCCCGGACTTGGTGACGGGAAGGTCTAACCTTTCGCAAAGGTCTCGTTCGCTCCAAATTTGGTTTAGAGTTTTTGGTTTTTCTGTCATTGATTTCATCCTCGATAATAAAAGATTCCAAAGCTGATACTTTATTTTCAAACCCCTTTGTCTTTGCCTTAAAGTAAGCCTGTTTCAGATCATCATGGTTTGCATCTGCTAAAAGCAGAACACAGCGTGAGCATATAAAATTAACATTTGCACCAGGCTTGTAATCAGGTTCCGGGCTATTACAAAATATACATAATCCATATGACATTATAGAACCTCACTCATTGAATAAATTTCCTCAAGTACATCCTCCCTGTAACTGTTGACCTCCCCGAAACGTTCATCACTAACCTTGCTTACATGCACTCCCCATTCTTTAGATAGCTTTGCAGCTGCACGGCCTTTCTGCATGGCTTCATTAAGAGAAATATTTAGGTTGTTCAACTTGCACCATGCCGTGATTGTCCAATACCCTGTGTGTCCGGAATTTTGATGCGATTTTGCTTCAAGAATGGAAAGTCGATTGTCATGTTCGATTTGTCTGGACTCGATTTGTTTAAGAGCTTCTGCGGACTTGATTATAAGGTCTATTTCTGACAGGGTTCCGATTTCATATCTTCCTGTTTTGCGGATTGATGGTAAAACCTCATGGGTTATCCATCTTTTGAACTGTTTTGCTTCAGGTTTGTTTGAACGAATTATTAAAGAATATAATCCTGGTTCATTAATAATATTGCGTTCTGGACCACCCTCAGAAATTCTTAGGGTGCTTTTTTCATCATCATCTAAGTTTCTTAGCGCTTCAGTTGTATTTGAGAGGCCTATGATTTCGCAAACATCAGATGCTATCCACCAGGGATTTCCTTCATTATCTTTAATTACCCTTACTTGTTTAGATTCATAATTAAACGGAATAATATTAGTCATTAGCTTTTACCTCGTATATTATTCATCATTATTTTGGATTTTCAGCCAATCCAGAACATCATTAAGAACAAATCGGCAATATTTACCGACTTTAATCATTGGCATGGCATCCGATCCGATTTCCCTTGTTCGTGAATAAACCCAAGATTTGGGGACATTTAAAGATTTTGCCAATTCGTCAACGGTTAAAAGATTCTGATTCATTGTAAACTCTCCTTTGTTAAGAAATAAAAAAGGCCAACCTTAATGGTCAGCCTCTATCTATCAGGAGCGATATTGAAAATCAAGTAAAATGCTGGAAAAACAGATAGTTATGGGTAAATGGTTATTTGCGTTTACCCTCTAATTTGCGTTTACCCGTAATAGCTTTCTTTAGCACCCTCTTTGCGTTTTTTTCGTTTGTAATCCCGGTGTTCTCCTGATTCAATACGTTTACGATTATGCCAAGCAAGTCTACACTTATCTGAGCAAAACCTTGAATGCCGGGTCGTTTTTGACATAAAAAATTCTTCACACTCATCACAAATATGAATCAATTTTTGGTTTTTAGGTTGTTTTAAAAACTCAATCAAGCAGAAGTTAATGAATTTATCGTATAAATATAAATTGTCTTCTTTGATTTCAGTAAAACTATTTTCGGCCATGTTGAATGCTTTGAATGAAAGGGTCCCGTCAGGAAGAATATCAGGGCTGAACATAAAATTTTCATTATAAGCGCCCAAAAAATAATTTATTGCTTTGTTTTTATATAGGCTTTTTCCCTGAGCAATTACAGCCAATACTTCTATTAGTTTGCGCTGCATGTAAAAAAGCTCTTGATGAGCTTTCATTCTCTCGTTATCAAATAAATCTCTAATGAAATTATAACTGTCGGTTGAAATCTCTTGTTTCAACCTTTCTATTTCACTTCTTACTTTCGTAAGCTCTTTAGCCTTTAAATAAGCATCATTCTTCCCATCTTTAAATACATTATATCTAGGGCTGAATTTATGATTTTCACAAAATTCGCTGAGTTGTTCAATTCCGATTGTAAGAGTACCATTATCGTTAGTATATTTTTCTAATTTCGCATATGACCCGTAACGATCAGTAAGTTCACCAATTAAAGCTTTTCCTTTTTCTATTTCACTTCTTATATCCACAGGTTCTTTAGACTGTTTTGCCCTTTTGCAATCATTCAATATAGGGTTAATATCTATTCCCAATTTTCTCCTAAACCCTTGAAGATCAACATATTGTGCCATGAGTACTTGCGTTACATCATCAGAATCACTGTGTTTTTGTAGGATAAAATTTTGATCTTTAAAATCATAACTTATGAGGCTAAACGCGGCCTTCTCAAAATAGTAACAAAGGTCAAATTCAAAATAATTTCTCATAAAGGTTAAATTAAAGAGAGCTTTTTCTGTGTTATTGAGAGATGACGTTATATTGATGAGGCTAACTAAAGAAAAGCCTTCCTTGGCCTTTTGGGGAAAGTCTTGAGAAAAATTGAATATTTTTTGTATGTTTTCAATGCTTCCATAGCATGCATCATCTGATGTTTCCGCATTGGCAAAGTCAACAATAGCCTGACCGTATAGTCTATCATGCTCCTTTGGTGATAAATTTCTCATGGCTGGACCTCCTGTAGCGACCTGGCTGTGATCCGGGGAAAGCGGTCCAGGAAAACCGCCTTTCGGGGAGCTCACCCTATCCCCGCAAATTAAGGATATCGGAGGGTTAACGGTTATTTGGTTGCTACCATTTTGCTACCATAATCAACCATAATACGAAAAAGGTACATAAACAAACATAAAAAGTTTTTTCAATTATCTCTTTGGGTTGTTGTACGTTGATTGATGATTATTTATGCTGATATTATTTTGATTAAGACTCAAAATCCCGCGGGGGCAACTCCATGTCGGTTCGATTCCGACCTCCGGCACCAGAAAAATCAAGGGTTTGGCAACTACCTTACTGCCAAACCTTTTTTTGTATATGTTTCCCATAAGCCCCTCACTTTCTCCCTGAGTTTATCCACGGGTAGGGACCAGGGACGTCATTTTCAGCCGTACGTGCCTATCCCGTGGGGTTGAGAGTGTAGGGATAATTCCTACTTATAGGTTATATCCCCATTAAAATGAAGGATCCTCTCTATTTACATATAATACTGTTGGATTATAAATAAATTTGTATTTGGGATTTCGATTTGCATACTCCAATGCTCCTTTGGAAAATAAACCAGCGAGATGAAATTAAAGGAGGTCATCATGAAAGATTCCATTATAGATTTCATTATTTTAACAATCTCCATATGTTTTATAACACTCGCCTTTATTTTTTCTTTTAATGCGATTCCTTCTTAAATCACCCGGACAAGCCCAAAAGCTCATCCTGGGCAGTTATTGTCGATCTTCTTCGATTTCCTTTTCAGCCGTACGCGCCTATCCTGTGGGGTTAAAAAAAAGCGCCTGAAGGCTTTCCCCGGTCCACAGTAATAAACCGCCCACAACGTCACCCTTACAGGTTCCTTCAAGCACTATGTTTAATTTAGTTTTCGCTTTATTATGGCTTTAGGGTTAAATGGTTATCTATGTTTAAATATTAACGTATATGGAGGTGGTGCCAACCTCTTTGTGGAGGTGTGTTGATATCTTTAAAAACATATGATATTGAGACGTCATGGAAACTGAACGAAAAAATTACAATACAACACTTAGGGTGGATCTAATAAAAGGGCTAAAGATGCTGGCCGTTGAAAAGGACGTTCGTGCAAATGATCTCCTCGAAGAAGCCATCCAGGACCTTCTCAAAAATTACGAAAAAAAAGGCTACAAATAGAGATGTCAAAACAATATCCAGAATGCCCTTTGTATAATCACGCTAACTGTAGAGAGATTGATAACCGGAAAATCTGTGCAATTGTCCGTGAAGATAAAAACTGTCTTAAAAAGTTGCATAAAAATAGCAAAGATAGCTAAAAATAAACCTTTAATCGAGGCCCATGGACTGAAGATTAAGACCCCATTTCATTAAAGAGTGGGGTTTGTTTTTGATGAACGTTCATTAAATGATCAGTTTATTAACAAGACATAGCTGTAGAAACTCAATTGCTAAAATATGAAGGATGTGTTGTGAAACCATGTCATCTTATTTGCTTGTCCTTGGTTTTATCAATATTTATGGGCTGTGTTACAATCTCTCCTCGACACCCCGGGTTTACCTCTAAAAATATACTTGATATAAAGGTTGGAATGACCCAAAAAGAAATTGAGGCTATCTTTGGTTCGCCTGATAGGACTTCAGTAATGACTATGGGAGCAAAAACACCAGATCCTTGGCCAAGCCTCATATATTATTACGATATGAGAAAGAATCGGATGGGGAAATATAAACATATTGGCTATACCAATACATTTTATTATGTTTTAGATATTCAACCACCTCTTTTACATTCTTGGGAATTAGAATTAGTTTACCCTGAGAGAAAATAAAGAGTACAATGAATTTTCATACAACCGACAAAATCAATTGGCAGAAATAACGCCCTATGCTTCTACAAATAAATGATTGTCGTCTGAAGGAAATTGCCTTCACATGATAATCATTAATTATGATACTAAATGGGGTTGATATGCTATTCCTCATTTTCTGTGTACTATTCAAAGTGTCCATAAAATCATACATTACCACAAGAATGTCATTTCAAAACCGGACTCGGTTTATCGATTTTAATCTAAATGTACCAGCAAGTTGGAAGAAATCCCCGCCGGAATTCCATTAAATTGCACTTCTAATCTCCAAAGTCACCCTCATTACGAGTGTTAGTTCTATTTTAATAATATCACGTGTGGTTTGGCGCTTTTGCTTGAAGTCCTCTCAAACTGGCACACAAATTGCGGTAATAACTCAAGACCTTTTAAGATTGTTAACCTTTCCATAAAAATAAGAGTGGGAAAAATGGATATTGAACAGAGAAAATCTCCACGGTTTTCCGTACAAGACCGTACGTTCGCTGCATTAGGAAGTGAATTTGAAACAGTAGGGAAAGTCAATGATATCAGTACAAAAAGACTATCTTTGTCGTATTTAAGTGAGAGCATTAAAACCAGTTCAGATAGAAATTTTTCTCAGGTCTATATTTTTCTTTCAAGGAACAGTTTCCACCTTCCCAAAGTGCCATGCAAGATCGTGTATGACATTCAAGACCCTAAATCCATTAAAAATAATAGTATTATGATGTGCCGGTGTGGTTTGCATTTTGACAAACTCAGTAAAAATCAATCGGAACTATTGGAATTGTTTCTTGAAAATTACACAACAGGACCGTTATCATCATAGCTTTTAATCAGTAGAGTTAAGTAAATAGGGCAAACTGGAGTGGCATAACCGGATCGAAGTGAAACTAGCTTCAGCAGACAGCTGATGTGAATCGATAAAACTTCTTGAAACATAGAAAAATCAGACTTTGCTACAATTTGCTGCTATGTATCTTGAATCTGAAAGTGGCCTTAAATAGTTGTGATAAGGAATGGTTGTCTTTTAAAACGGCGGTGGCTTGATATGCTGAGATGCACTCCGGATATTACAGGTTCTCGGAGCTTGTCAGGATCACTATGAACGTTCTGCACGAACGCCCCCATGTTTCCACTGATTCTGTTGAATAAACCAAACGGTTATTATCCAATTTAATTGGAGATGACCCACTTATTTTACCCTAATTAACTACAACTAATCGGGAGATGATCCTTATCCGTTAATCCTATCCCTCAACTTACCGGAACATTTAAAAGTCACAACCTTTCTCGGTTCCAGCATCATATCATCTCCAGTAGCCGGATTTCTGCCTTTACGTTCTTTCTTTTCCTTTACACAAAACTTTCCAAATCCGGAAGCCAACACATCCTCACCGGATGCCAGAGTTCTTTTGATGATTTCAAGAAGAGTTTCTACAATTTCTGAAGATCTGTTCTTGGGAAATCCGGTCTGATTCTGGATTGATTCTACGATCTGAATTTTTGTAAGGGTCATAGGTAGGTGCTCCTCATGTAATAATAGATTGGAATTATATGTGATTTATCTTAATTATAAGTATGATTGTCAATTGTAAAGGCTTATCTGCTAGAATGCGCCAATTTTTATCATATTCTTGACATGTTGGCTTAAATATTTAAAGATAAGGTATTAAGGTTTCACTGTATTAAGTGTTGTGTGATTATAATGCTGAAATTATAGAAGTAATTCCTTAAGGGTGATTGACTTTATAATTTCCATAGGAATATTTTTTACTATAAAAGGGAGGTCTATATGGGTGTTATTACAATTTCCAGAGGTTCATATAGTAAAGGGAAGGAGATTGCTGAAAAACTCGCTAAAAAGTTAGAGTATGACTGTATTTCAAGAGAGATTCTTTTGAAAGCTTCAGACCAATTCAATGTAAAAGAAGCAAAGCTTATCCGAGCGCTCCATGATGCACCCTCTTTTTTTGATCGTTTCAAACATGGAAAAGAAAAGTATACTGCCTTCATTCACGAAGTTTTTTTAGGGTATATTCAAAAAGACAACGTAATCTATCATGGACTAGCAGGGCATTATTTTGCCAGAGAAATCCCAAACGTTCTAAAAGTTAGAATCAACTCAACTATAGATGAAAGACTAAAGGAGGAAGTGAAACGCGAGAACATTTCCGAAGAAGCGGCACGTTACCTCTTGATAAAAGACGATGAAGAAAGGCGAAAATGGGGCATAAGCCTTTATGGCATCGATACTCATAATTGTGAACTTTATGATGTTGTCTTACAAATTGATAATTTAATGGTGGATGATGCGGTTGAGATTTTGTTTAATGTCGCAAATCGACCTTGTTTTCAGACAACTCCTGAATTTCGAATGATTTCAAAAGATAAGTTTTTAGCTGCTAAAGCTTATTCAGCTATAGTAAATGAATTTCCTGAAGCTAATGTAAAATGCAAAGATACAGTTGTCTATGTAAGCGTTGAATCGGACTTATCTCAAGAAACGAAGATGTCCAATCAAATCAAGGTTCTGTTGGAAAATATTGCAGAAATAAAAGAAGTTAGGGTCGGTGTAATCCCATTAGGAACAGATTAAATAAACACCAAAACAGCTATATGCGTCATGATCAACCTTAGCTTAAAAAACGAAGACAGGGTCATTAATTTGACCCTGTCTTTTATTATCCGCCTTTTGAATACTGCTATGTATCTTTCATTTTGACGGCGGTTCAATTGGTTGTGATATCAAATTTTGAAAATTGAGATGTCAAGTGATGTATTGCCCCACCTTACGGTTCTGTTAATTCAAGTATAAGTCAGGGCAATTTGTATTGACCAAGGTTTTATCTTGCAACAATCAAATCTAAGGTTCGACCAAATCTGACATCTTCACACTTAAGTTGAGCGATTGTCGAGGTTGCCGCAGATACGAGAAAGATGTCGTTCCGCTATAGTCAACTATGCGTTACGGCATGTGACGCAGTAGATGCGGTAAGATCGGCAATCCCAAAGGTTTTCAATTTTTAAAAATATAAATCAATATAGTTCATTAAAAATAAGAGAAATTTGATCCCCTTTTAAAATTTGAAACGCTCAGCTTAGGTCACATTTTGTGATAAGAAATGGTTGTCTTGTAAAACGACGGTGACTTGATATGCTGAGATGCACTCCGGATATTACAGGTTCTCGGAGCTTGTCAGGATCACTATGAACGTTCTGCACGAACGTCCCCATGTACTTGTAAACAATCAATTTGTCATATATCTTAATATTTTAAACATATGTAATTAAGATAAAATCTTGACCCTTCATCGCTTATTATATTAAAATTGTTATTAGTGACCTGAACTTCCTGAACCCACAGATTTAAAGCTGATTTCTTTTGATACTTATCCTTCGGGTTCACGCTTTTTTTCCCTACATCACGGACCCTTTTTTTACCTCCAAACCATTAGGGAGGTCGTCCAATGAACACAGAAGAATTTAGACGCAAACTCACCGCCATCCTCAGTGCGGATGTCCAGGGTTACAGCCTCCTTATGCGAGATGATGAGGAGGCGACCATTCGGACATTGACCACTTATCGCAAGGCAATGACCCTTCTGATACAGCAGTATAGAGGGAGATTGGTCGATGCCACCGGTGACAACCTTTTAGCGGAGTTCGTCAGTGTGGTTGATGCTGTCAATTGCGCCGTTGAGATCCAGCGAGAGCTTTCCGAAAGGAACGCCGAGTTGTCTGAAGATCGCAAGATGCGGTTTCGCATAGGCATCAACCTTGGGGATGTTGTTGAGGAAGGAGAAAGGATCTACGGGGATGGTGTCAACATCGCCGCCCGAATGGAGGGCCTGGCTGAAGGCGGAGGTATTTGCATCTCCGGAACCGTGTATGACGCCATCGAGAACAAAATAGGATTAGAATACGAGTCCCTGGGGGAGAAGGAGGTTAAGAACATCCCCAAGCCGATTCAAGCGTATCGGGTTTTATCTTATCCCGGTGCCGCTGCCCGCAGGGTTATCAAAGCGAAAAAGAATGTAAGTAAGACATGGCGAAATGTCGTTGTGGCCGTAGTTGCTGTCCTGATTGTTGTCGTTGCCGTGGCGATCTGGAACTTTTACCTTCGTTTTGCTCCTCCGGTAGAGGTTGCCTCTGTGAAAAAAATGATGTTCCCATTACCCGACAAACCCTCTATCGCCGTACTGCCATTCGACAATTTGAGCGGCGACCCATCCCAGGACTATTTCAGCAACGGCATTACTGAAAGCATCATCACGGCATTGTCCAATGTATCAAATCTGTTCGTGATCGCCCGCAACTCGACCTTCACCTATAAAGGCAAGCCGGTGAAAGTACAGCAGGTTGCCGAGGAGCTTGGCGTCCGTTATGTTCTCGAAGGAAGTGTTCAGCGGTCCGTAGATCGCGTCAGAATTACAGCACAGCTCAATGATGCCCTAAAAGGCCATCACCTGTGGGCCGAGCAATATGACCGGAAATTTGGCGAAATCTTCGCTTTGCAGGATGATATCACAGACCGCGTTGTAATGGCCCTTGAAGTGAAGCTCACCGAA
The DNA here is from genome assembly GCA_964195835.1 of uncultured Nitrospinaceae bacterium. Lineage (GTDB taxonomy): Bacteria > Desulfobacterota > Desulfobacteria > Desulfobacterales > UBA11574 > UBA11574. Next base: position 11,699 of record CAXMTB010000061.1, read on the forward strand.
GGAGAACAAGCCCGAATTCGACGTGGAAAAACGAACAACCCGGAGGCTTATGAGTATTTTCTGCGTGGCCTGGAGATTGGCCGGAGATTCACAAAAGAGGATAACGCCCAGGCACGGAAGCTTTTTGAGAAAGCCGTAGCGTTGGATCCGAATTATGCCCACGCGTGGCAAGAAATTGGACGGATGCACTATCGCGACGCGCGTTTTGGATGGACGGACACCCCGGACCAGTCCCTCGCACTTGCAGAAGAACTGGCTCAGAAAACCTTGGCTATTAATGACGCTGACGCCTTTGCTTACGGCACGTTGAGCTTGGTCTATATGGCCAGAAGACAACATGAAAAAGCAATCGCCTACGGTGAGAAGGCACTTGCACTCGCACCGAATTTCGCCGATCTCCATACAGCTATCGCGTTACCTTTTCTATACTCCGGCAGACCCGAAGAAGCGATCGAGCTGGTCAAGAAGGCGATGCGACTCAGCCCTTATTACCCTGCTTGGTATTTGCCGGTTTTGGGCCATGCCTATCGGTTGACGGGGCAATACAAGGAGGCGATTGACGCGCTGGAGAGTTGGCGCGCCCGCGCAAATCCCCGTTCGGAGCTTCCCTATGTTATGCTCGCTTTTACCTACGTTGAGGCTGGTCGGGAGGAAGAGGCACAGGTCGCGGTCTCGGAAATTCTCAAGCGAAAACCCAAGGCCTCCATAGAGGGGTACGCGAAGTCGAAGTTCTTTGCCTATAAAGACCCGGCCGAGATCAAGCGGGCTCTCGATTCACTTCGCAAAGCGGGATTGCCTGAATCTCCGCCGCTGCCACTGCCTGACAAACCCTCCATTGCCGTTTTACCGTTCGATAATCTGAGTGGAGATCCTGAACAGGAGTATCTTGCAGATGGGATCAGCGAAAACATCATTTCCTCCCTTTCAAAGATTTCGAAAATGTTTGTCATTGCCCGGAACTCGACATTCACTTACAAAGGTAAGCCCGTGAAGGTCCAACAGGTGAGCAGGGAACTGGGCGTTCGGTATGTGATGGAGGGTAGCGTTCAGAAGGCAGGAGATCGGCTTCGAGTTACGGCTCAACTTGTCGATGCAATAACAGGCAATCATATATGGTCCGAACGCTATGACCGTGAGTTAAAAGACATGTTTGCACTCCAAGATGACATCACAAAAAAAATCATCACGGCCCTACAGGTAAAGTTGACCGAAGGGGAACAAGTCCGAAAAGCTGCTAAAGGCACAAATAACCTTGAGGCCTATCTAAAATGCTTGCAAGCGGGTGAATATATTCACCGCATCAATATAGAGAGTATTACTTTGGCAAAGCAATTGGCAGAGGAAGCCATTGCCTTAGACCCAGATTATGCATGGGCATATTATGTGTTAGGTAGAGCCTACCATGTAGGAATGTGGTTTGGAGGGGGCATATCCCCTAAACAGTCTATAACAAAAGGCCATTGTTCTGGATGGCACTCTTGCTGAAGCACACGGAAGGTTGGGCTTTTTGTATTCAATGACAAAGCAGTATGATAAAGGCATTGCCGAAGCGGAGAAGGCTGTAGTTCTCGATCCCAATTCAGCTATGGCCCATGTGATGCTGGGTAAGACACTCAGTTTTGCCAGCAGGTGGGAGGAGTCCATTCCACAGTATCAAAAAGCAATACGTTTGAATCCTATACCGGAAAATATGTACTTATATAGTTTAGGATTGTCATACGGTATGACGGGACAATACGAGGAGGCCATAACATGGTGTGAAAAAGCAGTCCGTCAAGCGCCCGATTCTCTTTGGGCCCGTATTATGATGACCGTGGTTTATAGTATGGCAGGACGGGATGAGGAAGCTCGGGTTCAAGCCGCTGAAGTGCTTAGAATAAAACCCAAGTTTTCCTTCAAGAGAGGCTTTTACAAGAATAAAGCGGATGGAGAGCGGTTTATGGGTGCGCTGCACAAAGCGGGGTTGAAATGAATTGCGGGAATATTAACTGCTTATCATTTCTGGCGGAATTTAGAATGCACATTTAGCAGCTTGAACAGGATTAATGTGCATTCACCAAGATTTTATCTTGCAGCTATAAAATTGAAGGTTCGACCAAATCTGACTTCTTCGCATTTTGTGATAAAGAAAGGTTGTCTTTTAAAACGGCGATGGCTTGCTATGCTGGGGTGCACTCCAGATATTACAGGTTTCTGAAGCTTTTCAGGATCACCATGAACGTTCTGCACGAACGTCCCCATGTACTGCATTAGCCTATGGAAAATTGAATGAACAACCACGCCCCCTATCCATACCGTGATCCCCATCGCTGGATGGTTTTTTCCGTTATCTGCATGGTGTACTTTTTCGTCTATTTCCACCGTGTGTCCACATCGGTTATTGTCTCGGACCTTCTAGAAGCCTTTCACACCAACGCAACGGCGCTGGGTTTCATGTCGTCCATGTATTTTTATCTCTATGCCTTTGAGCAGCCACTTGTGGGATACCTATCGGACCGGCTCGGGCCCCGGCGAGTTATCGGCTACTGGTCCATGGCGGCCGCGGCAGGTTGTTTTCTTTTCGGCATGGCACCGGACATCGGCTGGGCTTCGGTAGGAAGGGCGCTTATCGGACTCGGCGTGGGTGGTGTGTATGTGCCGGCGGTCAAGGCCATTTCCCTGTGGTTCAGAAAGAAAGAATTTACCACCATGATCGGCCTGCTTATGTCCATGGGTAATTTCGGGGCTGTGATTGCCACCACGCCCCTTGCCTGGACGTCTGCTACCTGGGGGTGGCGGAAAACATTTTTCCTGATCGGCGGGATCACGCTGGGGCTGGCATTTGTCACACTGTTGCTCACCCGGGATTACGCACGTCCATCCGAACCGGTTCAGGTGAATCCTGCCTCAGCCTCTGGGAGAAATCCGGGTTCAAGAGCAAAAGTCGCAAAGGTGCTGGCATCCGGGCGATTCTGGATCATTGCGATGATCTTTTTCGGTATTTACGGCACCCTGGTGACTCTGCAGGGGCTCTGGGCAACGCCGTTTCTGATGACGGTCCTTGGAATCGAACGTATGTTTGCAAGTAAGCTAAACATGCTGATCCCCGTGGGCGTGATCATCGGCGCGCCCTTTTTCGGCTGGCTGACCGACCAATTTTCACTCAACAAGGAAAATACCCTGATCTCAATTCTGACCGTGTACACCCTGACCTGGGTGGGAATCATTTTCTTTTTCAGTCAGCTGGGGACAGCTGGCCTTTCTATGCTGCTGCTGGTGATGGGTATTGCCACTGGCGGGTTCATCAGCACGCTGTGGGGGATCGTCCAGGAGACCACGCCTTCGGAAATTCTGGGCTTGGTCTCAGGCATGCTCAACCCGGCGCCGTTTCTCGGTGTTGCCGCTTTTCAGGTCCTAACAGGCGCCATCCTTGACCGGACCACCCGTGTCGGCGATCTTTACCCGCTGTCAGGGTTCAGGAACGCTTTTTTGATCTGTCTGTTCGGCATCGCCATCTGCCTTGTACTGTCGTTTTGCCTCCCCAGGTCCAAGGGACCTGAGGCTTCCTGATCGCCCCTTACTGCTATAATTCTTTAAATATCAGCGGCCCAAAATTTTGGGATATCGTTTTTCAACAGGGGCAAATCCTTTTTCGGGGGTTTGCCTTTTTTGCAATTTTGTAAGAAATAAGATATATGTACTGAACGAGACTCGGTTTCAGGTTGTACTTATGGCAAGTTATTGATCTTGCAACAAAATAGTGGAGTCGAAGTTAAGCCGCGTTTTTATTATTCCAACATTCCAACTCATAATTTGCGGGTGATTTATAACCATTCGTAGAATGCTTTCTCCGGCGATTGTAGTAGACTTCAATGTAATTAAAAAGAGCCTGCTCCGTCTCGGCTACACTCTGAAAATTACAATGATGAATCATTTGTGTTTTTATCGAATGGAAAAAAGATTCGGCCACCGCGTTATCCCAGCAGTTGCCTTTCCTGCTCATGCTTTGAATAAAACGATGTTTTTTTAATATTGCTCTGAAATCGCCACTGGCATACTGAATTCCTCTATCACTGTGTATCATTAACCCTTGGCTTGGTCTGCGCCTTAGAATTGCCTTGTTAAGGGCACGCATTGCTGAATATCTTTCAAGAGATTCACTGAGGTCCCAGCCTACAACA
>CAXMTB010000062.1:0-15391 GCA_964195835.1 uncultured Nitrospinaceae bacterium
ACCAGTCCTTCCGGGTTTAAAGGGCGGTCGACCCCGAAAGGCAGCCCCGAAGAACCGTTGAATCCCATCGAACTCATGATATCCGCCGGTGCCACTTTTGTCGCCAGAGGGTATACGCGAAATATGGAACATCTTCAGTCTTTGATTAAAGCGGCAATCAACCATAAAGGATTTTCCTTTATCGACGTGCTTCAACCTTGTTTCACCTTTTTTAATACCTATGATTATTACAACGAAAGGGTGTATGAATTCACCCAGCAGGATCATGATGTTTCAGATAGAAAAACCGCGTTTGTCAAGGCCGGAGAATGGGCTTACGGAGAGGGTGAAAAAATTCCCATTGGCATCTTTTACCAGGTAAAAAAACCGACCTATGAGGAGAAACTTTTGGCAGGAAGGATTCCTGTCCAATTAACACCAGGGGATATCCGACCGGTCCTCGAAAAACATATATAATGGAGTGTTTTGACAAAAAACTCCCCGATTCCTGATGCAATTTGAATTCAACAGAATAAGGAGTGTAAATCCAATGAAAGAAAAAGTTGAAAAAGCGTTAAATGATGTCAGACCACATCTTCAGGCAGATGGTGGAGATGTGGAGCTTGTTGATGTGGAAAATAATATTGTCAAGGTAAGATTAAAAGGTGCCTGCGCCGGTTGTCCCATGTCCCAGATGACGCTCAAGCAGGGCATAGAGCGGCATATTAAGAAGCTAATTCCGGAAATAATCAGCGTGGAGTCCGTGTAACTTATTGACAAATAAGCAGCAGGACCCTGGCCCTGTCACTATTTGAAACGCTCAGTTTAGGTGAAAGTAGGCTTGACGGGTCCACCTTTATTAAGACCTTACCACCCAACCTCTTGACAATGCCCGATCATTGAAGATATGGAAGGTTGTTTGTGATTAAGGTCAAAACGTTTACAGGTCCGTTAAAGATTTTTCATGCAAAACTTGAAATAATTAATTCTGAGAAAAGCATCGGTGCAACGAATTGATGGGGTAAAAGGAGGGTTTCATGGCAGTAATTACCATTAGCAAAGAATTTGACACTGAAGGTGAAAAGATTGCATCGCTGGTAGCGAAAAAACTTGGTTACGAATACATCGGCAGAAATTTAGTCGCTGATATTGCTAAAGAACTCCATATATCTAAAAGTGAAGCGGCAGCGTTTCACAAAGCTTCCCAGTCAAGAATTCTTCGTTTTGTCGATCGCTACACTTGCTCTATTGTCCAGAAGGTGGTTGACCGTGAACACGGCTGCTTGGACGATAAGAACTACTATGAGGTCACCAAAAAGTTGGTTGAAAATGTACATGAGGCCGGTAACGTCATCATTCTTGGATGGGGAGGCCAGTGCCTCTTAAAAGAAAAGCCGGATACGCTTCATGTCCGTTTGATAAAAGACAATGAACTAAAAATAAAGAAGCTTATGCAGGCTGAAAATCTGAGTCACAAAGCTGCAAAAGCTTTTATTGACAGAGAAGAAGGTGATTTAAAGGCTTATATCAAACAATACTTTAACGAGGACTGGAATGCCGCTCACCTTTATGATCTAATTATAGATATGGGGAAAATGTCGGTGGAAAAGGCCGTTGACATGATATGTGACAACGTGAAGCATAAAACCGAATAATCAAAATTTATGTATTGCCTTGTACCTAAAATAGTTGAGGGTCGGGGTGTTTCGTTTGTAAAAATCTATTTATCAGCCTCCGGCTCGGAGAGCGGAATGGATATTTTTTTTTCAAATTGTTAGACTGCCCAAATATTTAAAGTAACTCAAAATATCAGAAATTTTAGGTGATTTTTTCAGAGAATGAACGCATAGGCGGTTCACCCTAAAAAATGAAATGATGCCTTTAAACCCTAACAAGTACATGGCATCCACGCGGCAACTGGTTGCTGATCAAATTTTAAAGCCCTTCCAGCGATTTTTCAGAAAAGAAGTTGCCAGCAGTATATTGCTCATTACCGCGACGATCATCGCCTTGATCTGGACCAATTCCAGCATCGGGGAAACCTATCACAGCTTTTGGCATACCGAAGTTTCCTTTGCTTTCGGACATTTTCATATCAGCAAAACACTCGTCCACTGGATCAATGACGGTTTCATGTCTTTGTTCTTTTTTACGGTGGGTCTCGAGATCAAACGCGAAATTCTCGTAGGAGAACTCGCGACCCCCAAAAAGGCTTTGCTGCCGGTGATTGCCGCGCTGGGAGGAATGATTGTACCCGGACTAATCTATGCAGCACTTAATGTCGGATCACCAACCATAAGCGGATGGGGAGTTCCCGTTGCAACGGATATCGCCTTTGCTTTGGGGGCGGTCGCCGTATTCGGCCGCAGACTACCGGTGGGCCTGAGGATCTTTCTGGCAGCCTTTGCCATAGCCGACGACCTGGGTGCGGTCGTCATTATCGCAATCTTCTATACCAAAGAAATCGTTTGGTCTTATCTTATTATCTCCCTTTTTTTGATTTTCGGCCTTGCTGTCGCAAATTTTCTCTGGATTCGACAGACACTCATATATGCCATTCTGGGACTTGCCGTCTGGTTTTTTGTTCTGGGATCCGGCGTTCATCCCACCATTGCCGGTGTGATTGTTTCTCTTTTTGTACCGGCCCGGGGAAGGTATGATACCGATAACTTTTTGCAAAACGTAAAGAAAATAACGGAAAAGTTTGAATGTGAGGAACAAAGTTGTGGTTATTCAATCCTTTTGAATCAAGAACACATGTATGCCGTTCAAGCGCTGGGAATGGCCTGTCATGATGTGGAAACACCCCTGCAGCGGTTGATGCACGCTCTGCATCCATGGGTTGCACTTTTAATTCTGCCTTTTTTTGCCTTGGGGAACACCGGTCTGACCTTTCACAACATCGTTTTTTCAGAATTGATCTCAAATCCGGTAATCATCGGGATTATCCTTGGTCTGGTTTTCGGAAAGCCCATAGGAATCATGCTATTTTCCTACCTCTCGGTTAAAACCGGGATTGCTTCCTTACCCCAAGAAGTCAGGTGGTCGCATATTTTTGGAGGCGCCATGCTTGGGGGAATCGGCTTCACCATGTCTTTGTTTCTTTCCGACCTTTCATTTTCCGAGCCTCAAATACTCAATTATGCCAGAATTGCAATCCTTACAGGATCCGTTCTCTCGGCGGCAATAGGTATGTCATACCTCGGTTTTATCAGCATCTCCGCTCCTGATAGAAAATAACGGTCTGGATGAGACCTAAAAGAAAAATAATTGCGATTCCGGTCTTCGAATGTTATTCTACAAGTGTTTGACAAATTAAATCAAATCGAAACAATCACCACAAATTCAACAGACGACGATGAGATAAAAAGTAAAGACATCGTAACCTAGTCGTTATTCTTTTCAACACAGTTTGAGTGTATTTTAATGTCCATAAAACCGAGCTACCATGCTTTGGAACAAAAGATTAGAGACCTATAGAAAAACATCATTTTTCAAAAATTGAGATTGGCTCTAATTGGGAGGATGTCATATGGATTTTGCGTTATCTAAAGAACTTCAGATGCTGAAAAAAGCGGTTTCTGAATTTGCGGCCAAAAAAATTGCACCCTATGCTGATGAGTGGGATGCAAAACATTATTTCCCTTATAAAGAAGCCATCAAACCCATGGGAGAACTCGGCTTTTTCGGAACGGTCATTCCTGAAAAATACGGCGGAGAGGACATGGGCTGGCTCGCAACAATGATCGTGACCGAAGAAATCGCAAAAGCCTCCAGTTCTCTGAGGGTTCAGGTCAACATGCAGTGTCTTGGAAGTGCGTTTACCATCTGTAAATACGGAAATGAAGCCTTAAAACAAAAATACATTTCCAAACTCGTTGACGCCGAATATCTGGGCGGATTTGCCATAACAGAGCCTGACGCCGGTTCCGATGTCATGGCCATGACATCCACCGCCGAAGACAAGGGCGACCACTGGTGCTTAAACGGTTCCAAAACCTGGATCTCCAATGCAGACGTTGCGGATGTGATCATCTATTATGCTTATACAGATCCGGATAAGGGCTCCAAAGGTCTTTCGGTCTTTGTCGTAGAACCAAAGAACTTTAACGGTGTTAAAACATCGGTTCTAGAAAAAATGGGGTCCCACTCCTCTCCCACCGGCGAAATATTTTTAACCAATACCAAGGTCCCCAAGGAGAATATCATTGGAAAACCCGGAGACGGTGCAAGGATTCTCTTTGGATCTCTTAACCAAACCCGGCTTTCGGCAGCCGCCGGCGCGGTAGGGGTGGCCAAGGCCTGCCTGGAGATATCACTCAAGTACTGCAATGAACGCAAACAGTTCGGAAAACCCATCGGCGAGTTTCAAATGAACCAGGACATGATTGCTCAGATGTCCACCGAAATTGAAGCAGCCCGTTTTTTGGTTTACAAAGCGGCCTGGGCAAAGGATCAGGGAAACCTGAACAACGGTCTCGATGTGGCTCAGGCAAAATATTTTGCAGGCGAAGTCGCAACCAGATGTGCTAACTATGCCATGCGGATTCTGGGAGCGTACGGTTATTCCACCGAATATCCGGTGGCTCGTTTTTATCGGGATACGCCAACCTATACCATGGTGGAAGGATCGGCCAATATCTGTAAATGGATTATTGCCCTGGATCAGCTCGGCATCAAAAAGGCAAACCGATAAACCATAATGCCCAAATTGGAATCGTTAAATAAGCTTTCCTTACTATTTCGAACGCACTGAAACGGTTAACATCGTCTTGAGTTCCAAAGGAAAAATTGTATAAAGAAACGCAACCGACAAAGCCCATGAAAATTAATTATCCAAAGGACAAAAATAGAGATGAATCGCGTTCCTTCCGCGAAACCATCCAATTTTATTTGATTGATTGCAAGACGCCATTGGGCAAAATAATTGATATTTTTGTCATATTCCTGAATCTCATTATCTGCGCTATTTTTGTCATTGAGACCTATCCCGTGTCCGAGGCAGTTAAAAATTTGATGTGGAACACAGAGATTATCATTGTATTTTTTTTCATCGCTGAATATGTTGCAAGACTTTACGGTGCAAAAAACAGACTCAGGCAATTAATTGATGTTTATAGCATCGTCGACTTTATCGCCATTGTACCGACCCTTTCTCTGCTTGTGCTTCCCCTGTTCGGCATTACGCCCAACATCGGATTTTTAAGGGTGCTCCGGATGATCCGTGTGTTGAGGATATTCAGGTTCCTGAGGTTCACGGCAGATCCTAACTTCTTCTTTGGCACCATCACTCTTGGGTTGTTGACTTTAATCAAGCTTTTTTTAACCATATTCATGATTTTTTTCATATCTTCCGGTCTCTTTTTCCATGTCGAAAACGCTATAAACCCACACGTTCAAACTTTCGGAGATGCGTTCTATTTCACTGTCGTAACGCTTTCAACGGTAGGATTCGGAGATATCATTCCCATGTCCGAAGCAGGAAAATGGGTCACCGTGCTGATGATACTGTCAGGCATTATCCTCATCCCCTGGCAAGTAAGTCGTGTCGTCAAGGAGTGGTTACACATTGCCACAAAAAAAGAAGTCATTTGTCCGAAATGCGGCCTCCGCTACCATGACGAAAATGCTTCGCATTGTAAATCCTGCGGACATATTATTTACCAGGAATATGACGGGGATTAACCCTGTCCTAAACTGAGCGTTTCAAATAGTGACAGGGTTATAAAAAAGCAACAATTATAAATAAATAAACATTGCTAAAGTCGCTAATAGATCTCATCTAATCGGTGGATTTATTTAAACAAAAAATTGTCACCATTTGAAACCCTTCGGGCTTGTCGAGTTTACCGAATCTGCATCGTTATGAGACATTTGCAGTAGCAGACTACGGCTGCATGTCTCATGCCTTGCATCTCCGGCAAACTCGACAATCGCTCAATTTAGGCATGTCTTTCAATGGAAATTCATAAAAATGGGAATTCTACTGCTTGAGGGAGGATGCGAATTTCAAGGGAAAATGGAAGAGCCGGACATAAAAGCACTGGCACTGGCCGGGGGAAGAAATGCTAAAGTTGTTATTATACCGACTGCCGCAGCACCGGACAACAATAGCAAACAAGCCGGCAATACTGCATTGGAATGGTTTCGAACACTCGGTGCAAGAAATATTTTAGCTTTGCCGATTATAGATAAAGAATCCGCCAATGATCCGGAACTCTCGGCCGAATTGGATTGTGCAAACCTGATTTATATTATTGGAGGGTTTCCCGGCTATCTGGATCACACGTTAAAAGAAAGTCGATGTCTGGATGCCCTTTGGCGCGCTTATGAAAAAGGCGCTGTAATTGCAGGGAGCAGTGCGGGCGCAATGGTTTTATGTGAGTGGTATTTTGATCCTGTATATAAAAAGATAAAGAAAGGGTTTGGGATCCAAAAAGACGTCATTTTGATTCCACATCATGATACATTTGGTCGTTCATGGCATTCGCTTTATTTTGATAAAATTTCAGACATCCGATGCATCGGCATTGATGAACAAACAGGAATGATGAGTCAAGCGGACCATCATCAATGGACGGTGTACGGAAAAGGTGGGGTTACATTATATTTAAAAACGTCCATTGCGTCATATAATACCGGGCAAACATTTCGGTTTTAAAACATCTGTGATCGATGTTACAGGTCGAACGTTATCTTTTAGCATAAATATAAAAAGTGTTCTTTTTCGTGTTTTTACAATTTCGTGCTTTCGTGATAAAAATTCTGTTTTTGTTCCTCGCCTTAGTTTCAGCAAGAGCAGGATCTTTGTTACGCAACGATCGGTTTATCCGGGTTAGAGTTAAACCGTTAAACGCGATTTATGAGGTTTTTTAATATGTCATCGAGAAAGGGCATGATCGTTCTGATGGGTTCCGGTGAGCTTACCGCCACAATGGTGGAGATTCACAAAAAAATGCTTGCCCGATTTCCGGATTCCCCTACCGCTGTTTTCTTGGACACACCTGCCGGTTTTCAACTGAACGTCGATGAGATTTCAAGAAAAGCCGTTGAATATTTTCGTGTTCACGTTCAAAAACAGCTCAACGTCGCCTCCTACAAATCTTCGGAGGATACGAGTGCATTTGAATCAGAAACAGCATTTCATATGCTTCGAAATGCAAATTTTGTGCTTGTGGGGCCGGGTAGTCCCACGTATGCTGTTCGCCAGCTTCAAAAAACGCCGATCCCTGAAATTCTCGTTAAAAATATTCAATCCGGTGGATGTTTGGTGGCCGCAAGCGCCGCTGCCCTGACAATGGGCCGTTTTACCCTTCCTGTATACGAAATATACAAGGTCGGTCAGGACATCCATTGGGTCGATGGACTCGATGTTCTAACACAATTCGGGCTCAATCTGGTTGTCGTTCCTCATTGGAACAATGCCGAGGGTGGAACCCACGATACTCGATTCTGTTTTATGGGAGAACCTCGTTTTCAGCAACTTGAGAGACTTTTACCGGATGATGCGACGATCATAGGCATCGATGAACATACCGCCTGTATCATTGATCTTAATGCCCAACGAATCGATATCCAGGGAATTGGCAATGTAACCATTCGAAAAAAGGGACGTGAAGTAAAATTTGACAAAAAAGATCAAATTCCCTTTGAAGCATTGGTTAAAGAAATCAATCAAAGGGATTGGGCGCCGAAAGACCTCGATGACGCCAAGCAAGCCGGTGATCTGAATCTTTCAAAAAAAAGCTTGTTAAATAAAGTTAATGTAATAGAAGCTTCTTTTCGCAAGGGATTGGCGAATCATGATCAAAAAGAGACGACCAATGCCCTTTTGGAATTGGACAGCGCTATCTGGAAAGCGCAAAAGGATCTGGAGGATGAAGAAAATATTTCTCAAGCGCGAGAAATTCTCAGGGATTCCATCGTTCTTTTGGGAGCCGAACTAGGGACCTCACCCCGTCATCTTCGAGAATGCCTATCGCCTCTTGTTGAACAAATGCTTCAATTAAGGGCGAGATTCAGAAAGGAGCAAAAATGGTCTGAGGCTGACCGCATCCGGGAGATCCTTCAACAATCCAATATTCAGATCGAAGATACCAAGGACGGGATCCGCTGGCAAATAATTGATAAAGACGCTTAGGAACAAAAGAAAAACTCTGATGTTTAGAAGTTGTCGGAAAGATCCGGGCAAATGGTTGCCATCTTTGAAAAATAAATTTAACCTGAATTCATTTAAAAACGTCGGTGAACTTGAATAAACAAAGAATAGAAATCAAAACAGAACCTTTTGAGCGTTTAGAGTCTTTTTTTCTAAACAATAAATTCAATCTTGATTGGAACTGTTTGTTTGTTCTTCCGCTATGGCTGAAAACCTGGTGGGACACTTTTGGCGAGAATAATAGACCTGAAATTCTGGCGGGATATCGTCAAGGAAAATTAATTGGCCTTGCTCCTTTGCGTATACAAGAGAAAACAGCGCGGTTCATTGGTGGAGAAAATGTGTGCGATTATCAGGACATGATTGTGGCATCAAATCATCACCATGAATACTTCAAGGCAATTTTAACCCACCTGAAAAAAAGGGGGGTACGGTTTCTTCAATTGGGAACGTTAAGACCCGATTCCATATCGCTAACCCAATTGCCGAATCTGGCAAAACAAATGGGATATGCTGTTGTTTGCGATCAAGTGGCGTTTAGCTATGAAATAATATTACCCCGCACCTGGGAATCATATCTCCAAATGCTTGCCGGTAAGCAGCGCCACGAAATTCGCCGCAAATTAAGACGCCTAAACGAGGCGGGTGAAATCCGTTTTCGTGTCATTAAACAACCGGATGAAATTTCAGAAAATATGGACACCTTTTTTTCTATGTTTAAAGCAAGCCGACCGGACAAGTCCGAATTTTTAACCGACCAAATGGTATCTTTTTTTCTCTTGTTGGCCCAAAGAATGGCGCAGCGAGGGTTTTTGAGAATGTCTTTTTTAGACATTGATCAGGTGCCGGCTGCCGGTGTTATGTGCTTTGATTACAATGATACGATTTTTCTGTATAACAATGGATATAATCCTCAATTTAGCAATCTGAGCCCCGGGTTTCTCAGCAAGGTGTATAGTATCAGAAACAGTATTGACCAGGGAAAGCTTCGGTACGATCTATTAAAGGGTGATGAAGGGTATAAAAAACGTCTGGGAAGTACACCGGTGCCGTTGTATCATCTAAAAATAGATTTTGAAGGATAAATCAGGGATCGGGGTGTTTTGATTTGTCGAATCGCTCCATGGATAATCTTTTTTGAAAAGCGTATAATCACGCCAGAGGCGGACAAGCCTCGTGGTTAAAGGATCGTAAAGAAATAACAGATTTCGATATAATAACAATTAGTTCGTCTTTAAACAACCAACTTCTATTCGTGAAATATTTCGGCATTCGTCTGTTATTTCTAACGATCCCTAAACCACTCAAACAGTACACGCTTTTCAAAAAAGATTATCCATTCCGCTGACAAATACGTTTTACAAACGAAACTCCCCGACCCCTCAATTAATGCGATAAGAGGTGAGAAGAATCAAATGAAGTGGCGTCCAACAGGATTGAAAATTGCCATGCTGAGTATCCATTCAAGTCCCGTTGGTGATTTGGGGACCCAAGATACAGGCGGAATGAGCGTTTATGTTCGGGAAATGGCCAAAGAATTAGGCAGAAAAGGCCATCATATCGACATCTTCACACAGCACAATGCCGGCAATTACGATCCGGTCATACATTTATACGACAACGTTCGGCTCGTCCATTTATCAGGGGGAACACGCGGGAATATTGCCAAATCCTCTCTCTATGAGGTTTTGCCGCAACTATTTAACGAATTAGAATCCTTTCGTATTAAGGCAAACATCACGTATGATATCATCCACAGCCATTATTGGCTCTCAGGGGTATTAGGACTCAAACTCCAGTCATCCTGGAATGCGTATCACTTGATCACGTACCATACCATCGGCGCTGTGAAAAATTTAACCTGTACAACTGAAAATGCATCCGAATTACGGCTCACAAACGAAAAACAACTGGCAGAGCAATGTGACCAAATTATCGTTTCCACCCAAAAGGACAAAGAATATTTAATCCAGCATTACAATGCAGCTGTTGATAACATACGGATGGTTCCGTGTGGTGTTAACCTTGAACTTTTCAAGCCAATGGACAAGTTATCCGTTCGCCGGCATTTGGCGTTTCATGTGGATGATCTTATTGTTCTATATGTGGGACGATATACGCCGATTAAAGGACTTGACCGTTTGTTCAAATCTTTTCGATTTCTTGCGCATCTTCCCCATCTTCGTCTGGTTATGGCGGGAGGTGACGGCGAATACTCCCCCATGTTGAGACAGTTACAATCCAAGGCAAAGGCGCTTCATATTGAAAATCGTCTGATGTTCGCCGGAAGGGTGGATCAGGAAACCCTGCCCGAATATTACAGTGCTGCGGATGTTCTTGTTGTGCCGTCATATTACGAAAGCTTTGGTCTTGTGGCACTTGAGGCATTGGCCTGCGGAACACCAGTGGTGACAACTTCGGTCGGCGCGATGGAAGATATTGTAAAAGACGGCGTTACAGGATATGTCGCAAAGGATATGGATCCAAAACATTATGCTTGGCTCATCGAAATCATTTTGTTAAAACAGCAGCAGAATGGTATATCACCTTCAGAAATTCGGTCATCAGTGGCTGAATTTACATGGTCAAGGTCCGCTTCTCTGTTACTTGAAGGATACCAGTTGGCATCGGCAGACAAATCGTAAATAGGAATTAGAAAATAGATAACCGCAAATGGACGCAAATGTAATTAGAAGATGAGAAGGTCGCGGGAAACAGGAAGTTAAGAAGGTTAGAAAATCAGAAGGTCGGAGGCTCTAAATCATGCCGACCTTTTTGCTCTTCACCTTCCTATTTTCTCTTTCCTCTTTTCTATTTCGGCATAGAGGACCAGGTTTTCAATATAAAAAAAAGAGGTGATTCAATTTGTTCAATAAATTCGAAATAATGGTAATTTCAGCGCATCCGGATGATTCAGAATTCGGTGCAGCGGGTTCTGTTGCCAAGTGGACCCAAGAAGGCAAGCGGGTTGTCTATGTGGTGTGCACCAGCGGGGACAAAGGCACCGACAATCCGGACATACCCCCCCAACAACTTGCGAAAATTCGAGAAAAAGAGCAGAAAGAGGCTGCAGCCGTATTGGGTGTCTCTGATGTCGTTTTCCTTCGATATCCTGACCAGGGGCTCGAAGATACGTCGAATTTCCGCAAAGTGATTGTAAGACAAATCCGAACATATAAGCCGGATATTATTGTAACATCAGATCCTTACAGGCGTTACATCTGGCATAGAGACCATCGCATCACCGGACAGGTAACCTTGGATGCGGTCTATCCTTATGCCCGCGATCTGCTGGCATATCCGGATTTAATCGAAGAAGGGCTTATGCCCCATAAAGTGAAAAAAATTTTGTTCTTCGGAGCCGAAGACGTCAATTTACGGATAGACATTACCGAAACCTTTCACCTCAAACTTGCAGCATTGCGTTGTCACAAAAGCCAAATTATCCAGTTTCGCATCCCTGATCTGGAAAAATGGCTTTGGCAGCGGTGTCAAAAAATGGCCGAAGGCGAACATTTTGAGATCGCCGAGGCGTTTCATCAGGTGGAGGTGGCCTATTGAACTTCATCACCACTCACATTGCCTGCAACAAACCTTCGCTGTTTTGTAAAAACCTAAGCTGAGCGATTTTCAAGTTTGCCGCAGATACAAGGAAGATGTTGTTTCGCTATAGTTGTCTATGCGGAACAGCATCTGACGCAGTAGATGCGGTGAAATTGGAAACACTCAGCTTAGGAAAAAAAGATGGACAGTATTAACGCGACAAATGGATCGTTGGGTTAAAATAGGCGATTGACGGACGCTCATCTTTTTTATCCGTTGAATAACAAAAGGTGGTAATTGATGAAGTGGCAGGATATTCTTCTAAAATTCCAAGGGTTGTGAATCTTTCCTTGTAGTAAGGTGTCAAGGGAAAATCACTCGCCCACAGCACCATGAATAAAATAACGTCACCGTGTGTCACCGCAACAACATGCTTTCCGGAACAGGTGCGGCGCGTTCTGGATAAAAACTTTTGAACCCTGAGCAGGATGTCTTCCGGTTGTTCATATTTCGAATCGACACCGGTATAAACATCTCCTGCTCTTAAATCAACCACTTCCGAAGACTTACCTTGAAACGGTGTAAGTACCTCTGTGATTAAGCGCGATCGTCTCAGCTTGAGAGAACGATGATATTTAAGTATTTCAACTGCTGTTTGGCGGCAGCGAAGCAATGGGCTGCTTACAATTTCTTCAATGGTCAGATCCTTTAACGCCAGAGCTGTGCGAGCCGCTTCAAGGTGCCCTTTTTTAGTGATAGAAAATCCCGGCAGACGGCCATAAAAAATATTGGATGGGTTATGCACGCTGGCATGTCGAACCAAAGAAATGCGCGTGACTGCATGTTGGGGGATAATTCCGGTTTGTATCATCTGGCCACCTTGAGACCCTTGAAACATGTGTGTCTTTGTTGTGGGAGCTTATTTGTTTGAGATAAAAGCTTTGAGCAACAAAAAGGCCTCATCATCGACATATTGAACCAATGGATGTTTGCAATAGTAGGCTGAAGGCGCCTCTAATACGCCGCCGATATTTCGTTCGATTGCCAATTTGCATAGCCGAATGCAATCGATGGCAGCGCCGGCGGAATTGGGAGAATCTTCAACAGACAATCGAAGTTCGACATTCATGGGGATATCGCCGAAAAGTCTGCCTTCCATCCGAATAAAGCACACCTTGTTGTCATTCAACCAGGGGACATAATCACTGGGGCTGATGTGTATGTTGCGGTCTTCGAGCTTTCTGCTTAAAACTGCCTGTACTGCCGCTGTTTTCGATTCCTTTTTTTTATCAAGCCGATTTCTATTTAACATGTTTAAGAAATCGGTGTTGCCTCCCGTGTTGATTTGATAAGTCTTTTCCAGTTTCACACCCCGTTTTTCAAACAGGTTCGCCAACGCGCGATGAACAATCGTAGCACCAAGCTGGGACTTGATATCGTCTCCAATGAGTGGAATTCCCCTGGATTTAAACCTTTTTGCCCAAGAAGGATCACTGGCAATAAAAACAGGTATATTGTTGATAAATGCCACACCGGCCTCCAGGGCGCATTCAGCATAAAACCTTGATGCCTTTTCTGAACCCACAGGCAAATAATTTAACAGCATTTCCGTGCCTGAATGCTTCAAAATTTTGATGACGTCGCTTTTGGACGGCTCCTTTTTATCACAAAGTAAAAAGGTGTAGTCCGATTCATAGTCTTTCATATGCTCAGAAAAACCATCCAAAATCTTTCCCATCCCTACCTCAACCCCTGCTTTCGGCATGTTCGCAACAAATTTTTTGGTGCAGTTGGGTCGCTCGAAAATGGCTTCATGAACATCTTTACCGACTTTTCTATGATCGACATCAAATGCCGAAACAACTTCAATATCAGCAGGCGTGTAACCATTGATCGACCAATTTAAAATTCCGTTGGCATCATTGTATTTTTTTCTCCGGTAATATATAATTCCCTGAAGAAGCGAACTTGCACAATTGCCAACACCGATGATACCGATTTTTATGGGGGTCATATCATTATCCAATCAAGAGGCGAACGATTTTAATCCGTTAATTTCAGCTTTTATCGCAGCATCAGAAATTTCGAGTGATG
Source organism: uncultured Nitrospinaceae bacterium (assembly GCA_964195835.1). Taxonomy (GTDB): domain Bacteria; phylum Desulfobacterota; class Desulfobacteria; order Desulfobacterales; family UBA11574; genus UBA11574. The sequence continues at coordinate 13,775 of CAXMTB010000062.1, forward strand.
ATCTTCAAGCTCAAACTTTAAAATTTGCATTATTATCGTAAAATTTTCAACATAAAACTTAAGATTCTTTCACCATTAAAGAAGGTGGCCAATGAACGAAAAACAACTTTAACAGCTATTGCGAAAATAATTGAAAGGTAACGAACTAACATTACTCACGGGGATTGAAGAACGTGAAGATGCCCTAAGAGAGTATATTATCTATTATCCAAACGGGGATCATCTTAAATAAGGGAGGTTATTTATGGCACAAAAGATCGTGGCGCCACTTGATGGAAAGGTTTCTCAACTTAAAATAAAGTCCGGAGACAAGGTACAAGAAGAAGAAGAGATCCTGGTGATCGAAGCCATGAAGATGGAAACGCCGATATTTGTCCCCTGTGATGGAACCGTCAGGGAAGTCAGAGTCAAAGAAGGGGATGAGGTGGCGGAAAACGATGTTCTGGCTATAATTGACGAAGAACACATCGAGGGTTAAACCATGAAACCGTATTTTGAAAAAATGACAGAATTTGGCCATGCCCTGAAAAAAGGCCGAATAAAAAGCACGGAAGAAAACCTGAACAGCATCAAGAAGATCGAAGAAGATGTCGCTGGTGAAGTGAATCGGGTCAAACTGGCCGGGTTCCCTGAAGAGAAGATTAATGCCAGGGGACAGATGGCCGTGTGGCAGCGTCTTGAATATCTCGTCGATCCCGGCACCTGGTGTCCTTTGCATACCCTGTACAATCCAATGAACAATGCAGAAGGGACGACCAACGTGATTAACGGAATCGGAAAGATTTCCGGGAAATGGGCGGTGATTATCGGTTTTGACAACAAAGTGATGGCCGGGGCCTGGCTGCCGGGACAGTCTGAAAATATTCTTCGGGTGACCGACCTGTCCAAGCGTCTGAATATCCCTTTGGTCTGGCTGGTTAATTGCAGCGGCGCCAAATTGACCGAACAGGAAAAATTCTATGCCAATCGTCGTGGAGCCGGGACTCCTTTTTTCAGACATGCCGAGCTTGAACAGATGGGGATACCGGTGCTTGCCGGCATATACGGCACCAATCCGGCCGGCGGCGGGTATCAGAGCATCAGCCCCACCATACTCTTTGCGCACAAAGACTGCAATATTGCCGTGGGTGGTGTCGGCATCGTTAGCGGCATGGCGCCCAAAGGAGAATTTAATTTAGAAGCCGCAGAAGAAATCATCGAAAAAGCAAAACAGTTTCAGGCCAAACCACCGGGGTCGGTAAACATCCACTATGATGAAACCGGCTTTTTTAGATATGTGTTTGAAGATGAAACCGGCGTCTTGGATGGGCTAAAAGATTATATGAAAGATATGCCGGCATATCATCCAAAATTTTTTCGGGTTACTGAACCGAAAGAACCCCGATTTCCAATAGACGATCTTTACCGCTTGATTCCCCTAAATCCCAAAAGAGTATACGATTTTGACGAGGTATTGTCCCGGCTGGTGGATTCCAGCGAGCATATGGAATTCCGTCCTGATTACGGCCCGGAAGTGTATGCGGGATTATGCAAAATCAACGGATTTCTGGTGGCCTGCATTGGAAATCGACAACAATATCTTGGCAGAAACTATCCGGAGTATGCCGATTACCCGGG